>JBBISQ010000039.1:0-15925 GCA_037441155.1 Candidatus Fraserbacteria bacterium | reverse complement strand
TCACACGGACCTCAACTTCGGCAATCAGAAACAAGGCAAGGCCGAGATCTGCATCTTCAAGTTCAACGACCTCAACGGCAACGGCAAGCAGGACGCCAACGAGCCGCCGCTGCCCGGTTGGCAGTTCGCAGTGAGCCCGGCGCCTCTGCCGCCGACGTCAAGCCCGGTGACCACGGGCCCGCAGGGAGGCATCTGCTTCGGTGTGACGGCTCCAGGGACGTACACCATCACCGAGCAGGTGCAGTCCGGCTGGACGCCCACGACGCCGAACCCGCAGACGGTGACGGTCACACCAGGCCAACTCGTCAACGTCAGCTTCGGCAATCAGAAGAAAGAAGAAGGCGTGTGCGACCGGGAGATCAAGAAGATCGTCACACCTAACCCCGTGCAGAGCGGAGGCACGGTGACCATCACCCTGACCGTGACGAATGTAGGCACAGCGCCATGCCCAGTGGTTCCTGGGATAAACGTAGCAGACCCGCAACCTCCAGGGATGACCTTCCAGCCGCCGATATCAGTCAACAAGCCTGGCTGGTCTTGCGGATTCACTCCCCCAGGCGTCATCGCCTTCTGCACCTCCACCAGTCCGCTGCTACCGGGTCCAGCCAATGCTGTGACGATCACCTTCACCGCGAAGGTGACCGCACCGCCGGGCAGCCAAATTCAGAACTGCGCGGAAGTGACCAACGTCGGCGACGCCAATCCGATAGCGAATAACAAGTTGTGTGTGACCATCAATGTCACTGGCATAAAACTGCCACCGCTGGACCTCACGCTAGCGAAGCTCCTAGACGGGGTGCTGCGCCCCGACGCTGAAGTGACCTATGCGCTGAGGGTCACCAACGTTGGCGGCAGCCCAACAACGAGCGCTATCAGAGTGACCGATCCGTTGCCCCCTCAGCTGCGCTTCGTCGCAGCGGCGGGCCTAGGCTGGAGCTGCTCGGCCCAGGGGCAGAACGTGATCTGCACCAGCGCCGGGCCGATCTCGCCCAATCAGAGCAGCACGATCTTGCTGCGGGTGCGCGTGGCAGCTCAACCCGGTCAGCAGATCACTAACTGCGCTATCGTCGCAACAGAAGGTGACGCCAACCCCGCCAACAATCGCGGCTGCCACACAGGGACGGTGCAACGCTGAAAAACATTCCCCGCCCCTCACCCCTCTGCTCCCCTCTCCCTCGGAGGGGAAGGGGCTGGGCTGATGGTGAACAGCCCTGCAGGGGCCGAGTGACAATGCTCGGCCCCTGCTTCTTGCCATCAGCCAGAGGCTCTACTATAATACCCCATCATGACCGGCATCTTTCGGACTCGTGTCTTTCTCATTCGCCACGGCGAGACCCAATGGAATAGAGAGCTGCGCGTCATGGGCCAGCTCGACATCCCCCTCAACGATGTGGGGAGAGAGCAGGCCCGCCGCACCGCCGCACTGCTCGCCGGAGAAAGATTCGCCGCGATCTACTCCAGCGACCTTGTGCGCGCTGTGGAGACGGCGCAGATCATCGCAGCGCCGCATCGCTTAGATGTGATTGCTCTGCCTGAACTGCGCGAGGCCCGCTATGGCCTGTGGGAGGGCCTCACCCGCGACGAAGTGCTGAAAAAATTCCCCGAAGAGTACAAGATGCGCCGGATCGACCCGGAAGACTTCCGCCCCTCCGGCGGAGAGAGCCGCACAGAGTTGTATGAGCGAGCGTCACAAATTTTTTCTGAACTTGTCGCGCGCCATCCCCACCAGAAGATTCTGCTGGTGAGCCACGGCGGGACGATCCGCGCGATCGTGCGCTCTGTGCTGGGCCTTGGCCCCGGCAAGGGGCATTTCGCTGTAGACAATTGTGGAATCACAATTATTGACAGAGAGGACGACTCGTACGAAGTCTTCACGGTCAACTCCGTCTTTCACTTGGGGGAGCTGCGCACGGAGGATTTCTTCTGAGGCCCCGCACCCCACCCCCTCTCCCTCAGAGGGGAGAGGGGCTCGGAGGTGGATCCATGTGCCACGTACGCCGGAGTACCGGCGACTGCTGGTTCGTACGCTGCGCCGGAACATGACAGTCACAGAGAAGCTGCTCTGGCAGTGCTTGCGCGGTCGCCAGCTCGGCGGGCTTAAGTTTCGTCGTCAACGGCCACTAGGACGATATGTTGCAGATTTCTGTTGCGATGAGGCCAAACTAGTAATCGAAATTGAGGGGACAGTTCATGACCTCCCAGATCAAAAAATCTATGATCACATCCGCGAACAGGAGCTTGCTGCTCATGGTTACGCAATACTCCGCTTTCGAGCTGAAGAAATCCAACAGCAGTTATCCGAGGTGCTAAAGCGAATTCAACAAATTGCTCTGAAGCGACTGCCTCCAAGCAAGTCATGATCCTCCCCTCTCCCTTGGAGGGGAGAGGGGCTGGGGGTGAGGGTGAACCCTCGCCCCCGCACAAAGACCAGCACCGGCCAGCCAGTCAATGTCATCCCTTCATAGGGCGACCAGCCGCACTTGCTCTGCACCGCTTCACGGGTGATCGTCTGCTTTCTGTCGGGATCAAGAACGACGAGATCGGCGTCCAGCCCAACGGCGATCTCGCCCTTGGGAAGCCCAAAGCGCCGCGCCGGGTTGGTACAGCAGACTTCGACCAACCGCGCAAGAGAGAGCTTACCCGCGTTGACAGCGTCGAAGAGCAAGGGCAACAGAAACTCTACCCCCGGCACCCCCGCCGGGGCTCTCTCGTAGCCTACGCTCTTCTCTTCAACAGTATGCGGAGCGTGATCGGTCGCAACTATATCGATCAAGCCCTCAGCAAGCGCCCACCAGAGAAACTCACGATCTTCTTCGGTCGCGAGAGGGGGGTTCATCTTCAGCCACGCCCCGCGCTGCTCGCGGTCTTTGGCCGTAAAGTAAAGATAGTGCGGACACGTCTCGACCGAGACGTCTATTTTCGACTTTTTCGCTTCCACGATCGCTTCCACAGCCCGTTGGGTCGTCACGTGCACGAGATGGAGCTTCGTCTCATGCGCTGCTGCTAAATCTAAGACATAGCAGATATCATCGGCTTCATGGCGAGTGACGTCTTGCGGGTCGCCGCCGCGCTGCGCGTGCACCGCGAGGACTCTTTCGGTTTGCGCGACGCTTTTGAAGATCGCGCGATGCAGCTTTCTATCGCTTATGACGAGATGGCCCGTCGTCTCGCCCAGATAGAGCTTGAAGGCCTCAACGTGTGGGGCAAGTCTGTCCAGATGCTTCAGATTCTCTGACGTGATCGCGCCGTAGATTCTAGCATTGACGAGCGCAGCCTGCGCGCGGCGGCGGTAGTCGCGCACGCGCTCGACAGAGTCTAAGGGCGGGTCGGTGTTGGGCATGGCGAAGACCGTCGTCACCCCACCGGCGATGGCCGCCCGCCCCAGGGACTCCCACTCTTCTTTGTGAGATTGCTTCAGATCGCGCGCGTGGACATGCACGTCGGTCAGCCCCGGCAAGATGATCTTCCCGGAGCAATCTATCTTCTGCTCTCCTTCGAGATTGCGCCCGATGGCGCAAATCTTTTCGTCAAACGCGATATCGAGCCTGTGCAGCTCGCCGTCTATGAAGATCTCGGCACCGCTGATAAGAGTCTCTCTCATTGTTTGCTTTGAATCACGGAAGGCACGGAAACAAGCCACAGCAAGCACAGAATGAGAGTTGCTTCCGTGTCATCCGTGCTCCTCTGCGCTTTCCGTGATTCAAATCTCCCTCACCTGCCCAACGATCTCGTCTACGCTGGAGAAGCCGTTCTCCGTCAGCCATCGCTGGATTCCCGCCCAAAGTGTTTCAAACGCTTGCGGGCCCTCCCAGAGGAAGAGCGTCCCAATTTGGATCACCGAAGCTCCGGCGAGAAAGTGCTTGATCGCATCTTCAGGTTTGATAATCCCCCCAACACCCCAGACGGCAATCGGGGCTCTGTGCTTCTGAAAGAACTTATAGAACCGATGGACTTCTGCCAGCGCGATGGGCAGCACCGCCGGGCCGCCCAGCCCACCGTACCCGTCATTGGGGCGAATCACTTTTGTTCGAGTCGTGAGGTCAATGTCGAGTGTCAAGGGCTCAGAGTTGATCGTCGCAATATACGCCAGATCGAAGTCGAGCAGCGTCCGGGCGACCTCTTCGAAGAGCTTGGGCACGTTATTATACGGTGCAAGCTTGACCCCGACGGGGATTGTGACATCGCGTGTTACGGCGTGAAGAACAGCGCGGACGCTGGGCGGGTCCATGGCGATGGGGACGTCTTCCAAGTTTGGGCAGGAGAGATTCAGCTCAAGGGCATCGGCACCGGCTTTGGCCATGGCTATGGCGATCTCGCGATACTGTTCTACGGGGGGAAGCTTGTGCACGCAGGGTGCGCTGGCGATGCTCGCAATGACGGGCTTGCCGAACTCTTTCAGCTTTGGAATGAACCGAGCATACTCGCGATACCCCAAGTTGGGCAGCCCCATCGAGTTGAGCGAGCCGATCTCGCCGTCTAGGTGCGCACGGAGTCTCGGTTCAGGGTTGCCCTGTCGGGGACAGTGGGTCATGCTCTTGGTGACTACAGCTCCGGCAGCCGAACGCGCGATGCGCTCCAGTTCGTCATACGTCACCGAGTTGGGGCCGGAAGCGTTGGTGATGGGCGGGTGTAGTGTGATCTCCATGCCAGCGAGATTATAGATTTTTGTGGGACGGACGTCAATCGTTAGCGCGGGCTGCCGAAGTACCCGTTCATAAACCCGATCTGGTTGGGCGGCCAGACTTTTAAGAACGGCTCGCCGATGAGGTCTTTCTCGCACACGAACGGAAAATCCCAAAAACGCCCATCTAAGCTGTTACGGCTGTTGTCCCCCAGGACGAAAAAGTGCCCCGGCGGGACTGTCAATACTTGGTCACCCATCTTCCCGGAGTTATAGTAGCACTGGCGCTCTGGGTTGGGATGCCCCGGATGATTGAACGCGTCGTCCGTCATCGGGACGCCGTTCACGTACACATAGCAGTCTTTGATCTGGACAGTCTGGCCGCCAACAGCGATCAGTCTTTTGACGTAGCGCGCCATGCGCGGCGCTTCGTCGGTGCCCTCGTTATGCCAGAAGACGATAATATCGCCGGGCTTGGGCTTGCGAAAATAGAACGAGATTTTATCGACAAAGAACGAGCTGCCGGGCATGATCGTTGGCTCCATCGAACCGGTGGGCACGCGCATTCTGACAATGACGAAGTTCATCGTGATGAGCGCCAACACGACAGCGATGACGATGATCTGCAGCCAATCCAATGCCCAGTCAGCCCCAGGGCTGGTCTCGATTCCCCATCGGTTGAGCTGGCGAGCCAGCCACGGCTTGTGTGGCTCTGCTTCAGAGGAGAGTACCGGCTCTGGAGCAAGAGACTCTGGAGTCGGTGTGGGATCTTCGGGCTTGAGCTCTTCGGGCATCGCTATTTGGCGCTGGCTTCGAGGGCTTGTTTGCGCAGGTAGGTCAAGCGCGCGCGGCGCGCCTTCCCACGCTCCACAACTTCGATCTGCGCAATGCGCGGCGAGTACAACGGGAAGATCTTCTCGACGCCGATCCCCGAAGAGATCTTTCTCACCGTGAAGGTCTTACTGGCGCCGCTGCCCGCACACTTGATGACAATCCCTTCAAAGATTTGGATGCGTTCCTTCCCTTCTTTAGCACCTTCGCCCCCTTCGAGGAGGCGCTCGTGCACGCGGATCTTATCCCCGGGGCGAAAGTGGGGAATCTCTCTCTTCATCAGCTCCTGCTCGATCTCGCGAATGATGGTCATCTTCATAGCTGCTCACTCCTGCTCGTTGTGGTATCTCTGCGTCCGCGCAACCGATCTAAAATGATAGCAACGGCTGCCCGCACTGACAAGTGGTTGTACTCCGTCGGCCCCCAGATCGGGGGCAAGAGATAATCAACTCGATCCAGCACCTCGAGGGCCAACCCCCAGCCCGTCCCAAAGAGCAAAGAGACGGGACGGTCATCGGTCTCGATCAGCTGCCGGAGCGCCTCATAGCTCACGCGCGTCTTCGGCAGCTCGCGCGCGTCGGTGCCCACCAGCAGAGGGGCTATGCCCTCGCGCTGCACGATCTCCTTCAGGCTTGCCTCTAGACTATCAACAACGCGGGCTAAGTGCAAGGCCGGCCGACGATATGCAACATCCGGCTCGACCTTCAGCCAAAAATCAGTCAGCTTCTGGGCGATATGCTGCTGGCTGCGCAGGGGCGTCACGACAAAGAACTGCGTGACCCCATAGGTGCAAGCGCTGCGAGCAATATCGGTCACGTCTATGGGGGTGATCATCGTCGTGACGATCTTGTCATTGCGATCCCGACAGGGATAGTGCACCAGTGCAATATAGAGATTGCCCATAGCGTCTATTTTTGCAGCAAGTCTGGCCTGTTTTTGAGGGTCTTCTCCAGGGCGGCACGACGCCGAAACTCTTCGACCCTCTTATGGTCTCCCGTGAGCAGGACTTCGGGGACGCGCAGCCCGCGGAACTCCGGAGGTCGCGTGTACTGCGGCGGCCCCAACAATCTCTCGCTATAGAACGAATCGTGCTCAACAGACTCGCGCTTGCCCACGACGCCTGGGACGAGCCGCACCACGCATTCAGTGACGACTGCTGCTGCCGCTTCTCCACCGCTCAAGACATAATCGCCAATGGAGAGCTCGTCAGTACAGATGTGCAGAACTCTTTCGTCAACGCCCTCATAGCGCCCGCACAGCAGAATGATCGCATGCTCGCGAGCCAGCTCCTTGGCGATCTGTTGGGTAAAAAGTTTCCCCTGGGCCGAGAGCAGAATGACCCTGGGCTCGACGGTGAGCTGGCTTTTGATAAATTCCACAGCACGGAAGAACGGTTCGGGCTTCAACACCATTCCTGGGCCGCCACCGTATGGTCGGTCATCTACTTGACGGTGTTTATCCGTCGTGAAGTCGCGGAGATCGTGAAAGTAGATCTGCACTACCCCTGCGTGGCGGGCCGCGCCGATGACCCCGGCCTCGAAGAACCCTGTGAGCATCTGTGGGAAGATCGTGACAATATCAACGCGCATTGTGTGCAGGGCGTCGTTGCGGGCGTGAGCGACCGCGGCGTCGGCCACGCTTCGCCGGAGGCCGTGGCGCCGGCCGAGCCTCGATCACATCCAAGATGACCTCTTTGCCGACCGTCGCCCCCATAGCCCCGAGCACCTCGCGAATGGCCTCAGCAGTCCGCCCATTCCGTCCCACCAGGCGCCCCATCTCGTCCGGTGGAACGCTGATCATAAAGATATCTACTCTGGGCGTCTCGATACGCTCCACGGTGATCTTCTCAGGCGCGTCTACGAGCGTGCGGATCAGATACTGCAGCGCTTGAAATATCTTGTTCACGGAGCAGTTTTCGTATGGC
Source organism: Candidatus Fraserbacteria bacterium (assembly GCA_037441155.1). Classification (GTDB taxonomy): domain Bacteria; phylum Bipolaricaulota; class Bipolaricaulia; order RBG-16-55-9; family DRXL01; genus JANXCC01. The sequence continues at coordinate 8,549 of JBBISQ010000039.1, read as the reverse complement.
GCTGTCTATGAAACTCCGCCAGGATCCCCTTCTTGGAGAGCAGGTGACGCGCTGTCTGCGTCAGTTGCGCTCCCCGGCCAAGCCACAGTAACGCTGTGGCTGTGTCGATCTCAGACTGCCCGTGGAGGGCATCGTACCATCCCAAGTCCGCCACGACACGAGTATCGCGGGGTTTGGTCTCCTCGACGACTACGACGCGATAGGACGGCTGGGCCCGTCGGCCAATCCGCTTGAGTCGAATCTTGACTGCCATGGTCTCTCGCTCCTCATTGAAAAGAGAGTTCTATCACCGAAACGGCATCTGAGGGAGTCTCCTCCCTTTGAACTGCTTCATCATCTTCTTCGCTTCTTCGAAGCGTTTTAACAGTTTGTTCACATCGCTCACTTGAGTTCCACTCCCCAAAGCGATGCGCTTCTTGCGCCGCCCGTTCAAAATCTCGGGCTTGCGACGCTCCTCCGGCGTCATCGAATTGATAATCGCCTCGACCCGCACCAGGGCTTTTTCGTCAACTTCTACTTGCTGCATCCCGGGGAGCTTCTCTAATAATTTGGTGATGGGCCCCATGCGGCGCAGTTGCTGAATCTGCTCGCGAAAGTCTTCTAACGTGAAGCTCTCTTTCTGGATCTTCCTCACGAACTCTTCGGCTTTCTTCGCGTCGACGCGGGCCTCGGCCTCCTCGATGAGCGAGAGGATATCGCCCATCCCTAAGATGCGCTCCGCCATCCTATCGGGATGGAAGACCTCGAGGTCTTCTAACTTTTCGCCGACGCCCACAAATTTGATAGGCCGCCCCGTGACGGTGATCATCGAGAGCGCCGCGCCGCCGCGCGCGTCCCCGTCAAGCTTTGTTAGAATGATCCCCGTGAGCTTCAGCCTCTGATCGAACGCCTGGGCGATGTTGACGGCTTCTTGGCCGGTCATAGCATCGGCGACCAAGAGAATCTCTGTGGGCTGGAGCTTCTCTCTCATCTCGACCAGCTCGGTCATGAGCTCCTCGTCGATCTGCAGGCGCCCCGCCGTGTCAATAATGAGCACCTCGAAGGAGTTTTTGCGCGCTTCCGTGAGCGCCCCCTCAGCGACGGCGACGGGCGTGCGGCCTTCAGCGTAGACGGGGTAGCCGAGCTTTGCGCCCAACTGCTTGAGCTGGTCAATAGCCGCAGGGCGCTGCAAGTCCGTGGCTGCTAATAAGACTCTCTTCTGGAGCTTTTCGGTGAGGTACTTCGCGAGCTTTCCCGCCATCGTCGTCTTCCCAGAACCCTGCAGGCCCACGAGTAAGAGCACGCTTGGCCAATGCGTCAACTGGAGATCAGCGCGGGTGCCGCCGAGGATCTGCACCAGCTCGTCTCGCACTATCTTGACGATCTGCTGCCCCGGAGTCAGGCTTTCTAAAACTCGTGCTCCGAGGGCCTTCTGCTTGACGTCATCTATAAATTTCTTGACGACTCTGTAGTTGACGTCGGCTTCTAAGAGCGCAAGCCGGACCTGGCGCAGACCCTCGTCTAAGTCTTTCTCCGTGAGGGCGCCGCGCCGGCGCAACTGCGTCAGAATGCCGTTCAGCTTCTCGGTCAGCGTGTTAAACATAAGATGAGATCAGCCCCTGATTCTACTCAACCGACAGCAGCATGTCAATCAGGGCCAGGCTGTCCAGTGCCGTAGCGCTCTAGAAACTGCGTATCAAACTCTCCAGCCATAAACTGCTGACTGGAGATGATCTCTACGCAGAGATCACGGGTCGTTTGAACCCCCTCTATCTCAAAACGTTTCAGGGCGTTGATCATCTTCAAAATAGCTTCCTCACGCGTCTGCCCGTGCACGATCAGCTTGGCTAACAGCGAATCATAATAGAGCGTCATCGGGAGCCCGTCATAGAGCGCTGTGTCGAGGCGAACCCCATGCCCGCCCGGCAGCGATTTGATCTTGACCGTCCCGGGCGACGGCACAAAATTTTTCGCTGGGTCTTCAGCATTCAGCCGGCACTCTATGGCGTGCCCGTGAAAGTGTATATCTCGTTGGCTGTAGCCAAGCGTCTCGCCCGCTGCGATGCGAATCTGTTCTTTAATTAAATTCTTGCCCACGCGCACCTCGGAGATGGGGTGCTCCACTTGAATCCGCGCGTTGATCTCGATGAAGTAGAACGCATCGCCCGACACGAGAAATTCGACCGTCCCGGCGTTTTGATAATCGAGGGCGCGCGCGGCCTGCACCGCCGCCTCCCAGATGGCTCGTCGCAGCTCATCTGAGAGAGCTGGCGCTGGCGACTCTTCGATCAGTTTCTGATAGCGCCGTTGAATCGAGCACTCTCGCTCGCCCCAGTGCACGATCTCACCGTGCTGATCGGCCAATATCTGCACTTCAATGTGCCGGGCGTTGGGGAGATACTGTTCGATATAAACGGTCGGATCGCCGAAGGCCGCCTCGGCTTCACGTTGCGCTGCATGAAATTTCTCTACGAGCTCCGACTCTTGATACACAATGCGCATTCCCCGACCGCCGCCCCCCGCTGAAGCTTTGAAGAGTAACGGATACCCTACCTGCTCGACAGCTGCCCGCAAGTCCTCGTCTGTTTTGAGGGCTTCTGAGCCGGGAACCACGGGGACACCAGCGGCGCGCACGGCGGCTTTCGCCCGGAGCTTGTCGCCCGTCTGGACCATGGTGTGATAGCTCGGGCCAATGAAAGCTATCCGGGAGGCTTCGCACACCTCGACAAAATGCGGGTTTTCCGCGAGAAAACCATAGCCCGGATGGATAGCTTCCGCGCCCGAGATCTCTGCGGCGCTCATCACCGCGGCGATCTTTAAGTACGACTGTAGGGCTGGGGCAGGGCCAATACAATAGGCTTCATCAGCTAAGCGGGTGTGCAGGGCACCTCGGTCAGCCTCAGAAAAGATCGCAACGGTTTGGATGCCCAGCTCGTGCGCTGCCTCGATGATGCGCACGGCGATCTCCCCGCGATTGGCAACGAGTATCTTTCGGAACATCGCACTACCCAGGGTGTATCACCATCAACGGTTGCCCGTACTCGACGGGCTTGCCGTCTTCAACTAGGATCTTCTCCACGATTCCAGCCCGTTCGGCCTTGATCTCGTTCATCACTTTCATCGCTTCGACGATACAGACGGTATCGCCCTTTTCGATGCGATCCCCGACTTCGACATAGGGCTTCTCTGTTGGGGCTGGCCGCCGATAGAACGTCCCGACCAACGGGGACGTGATAACATAGTCGCTTGAGGGGACGGCAGCTGAGAGCGGGGCAGTAGCGGGGGTGTTCTGGGGCAAGGGCTGCGCCAGGGGCGGCCCACCCGCACTGGTGCGAGCACCTTCGCGCTTGAGGATCAGTCGCTCTCCCCCGCGTTCGAGCGTCAACTCCGTCAGCGTGCTGCGCTCGAAGATCTCTATCAACGTTCGAATCTCGTGGGCGTCCATGCTTATGCCCTCCCTCACAACGATCTCTTAGGATACCCAGAGGAAGGTGGCGTTTGCAAAGCGGGCAGGGCGAACTTATAATCGGTCAGCCCATAGACAAGAGCAGGGTGAGCGAGACTCTATGAGTGTCACGTGGGGATTGACGACCTTAGCTATCTTGACCCTTCTGTCGTTCTTCTTTTCGGTCTCCGAGATGGCTATAGCGTCGGTGAGCCGGCTGCGCCTCAAAACGATGATCCGGGAGCACCCACACCAAGCGCGCTTCCTCCAGGCCTTGTACGATGACCCCACATCGCTCATCACCGCCTTGGCCATAGTCAACAATTTTGTCAATCTCTTCGCAAGCTCCATAGCCACGGTGCTGACGCTCCAGCTCCTCCCTACTCTAAGCGGGTCCGAGACCGCGCTCGTCGCTACGCTCTTGGTCACGATCTATCTGTTGATTTTCGGGGAGATCACCCCCAAGCAATTGGGGAAGAACAACGCCGAGCGCCTAACTCCATTAGTGATCGGCCCGCTCTACTGGCTCTCCGTGGTGCTCCGCCCCTTGACCAAGGCCTTTCAAGGGATATCGAACGGGTTGTTACGCATCCTTCCTTCACAGTATCGCACGCGCGAGCCCCTACACGTGAGCGAGGATCAGATTAAGCTCTTAATAGAGCTGAGCGAGGAGCGCGGCATGCTCCAAGAAGAAGAGGGCGAGATGATCCGGCGCATCTTCGCCTATGACGATCTCGTCGCTCAACAAGTGATGGTGCCGCGCACGCGCGTCATCGCCATTGAGATCAACACCCCCCTGGCAGAAGTGCGCGAGATCATCGCGCGCGAAGGGCACTCCCGCTATCCCGTCTACGAGCGCAGTCTCGATAACATCCGAGGCATCCTGCACGCCAAAGATCTCTTGCGCTTCGGGTACGCAGAAAAGCAGAAGCTGGACGAGTACAAGCGCAAGCTCCAAGATGAGCTTCCCCAGCGCCTCAAGGAGGCCCACACCCCTGAGGAGATAAGAAAGCTCATGGAGGAGAAGGCGTTCTACGAGGCGGAGATCCGGCGGCTCCGGGAACTGCTGAGCGGAGCACGGCTGGAGCACATCATCAGGCCGGCGTTCTTCACCGCTCCCAATAAGCCCATTCGCAAGCTCTTGCGCGACTTCCAAAAGAATAAGAAGCACATGGCCATCGTCGTTGACGAATACGGGGGCCTGATGGGCGTGGTCACGCTCGAAGATATCTTAGAACAGATCGTGGGTGAGATACGAGATGAGTATGACGAGCTGGAGGAGAAGAAAGCCGCGCTGCAGATCAAGCAGATCGCACCAGCGGTCTATCTCGTAGATGGGGAGACCCCCCTCGATGAGCTCAATGCGCGGCTCTCCTTGGAGTTGCCGCTCTCGGAGGCGGTCACCGTTGGGGGGCTGTTGCTGCACCGCCTGGCAGAGATCCCCAAAGTGGGCACGTCGCTCACCGTAGATGGCGCACGGATCACCGTCACGGAAGCCACGGAGAAAGCAGTGCGCAAGGTGCGCATCGAAGTTCTGACGCTCTCGAAAGTATTGAGCTCAACAGGAGGTAACGAGGCACGATGACCAGAGCTACTCAGATCGTCGGGGTTGTGTTGTGGGGCGTAGCCGTTTCCCTTCTCACGGTACCGGCTCAGGAAGCTCAGCATGATCGCTATGTGCTGAAGGTCTCGCTCGATTCAGAGGATCGCTTGATCTCCGGGACGGCAACTATTGACTATACGAACGATTCGCAGACGGCGTTATCGGCGATATATTTTCTGTTGATGCCCAATTACAGCCGCGAGCCCAATCCCCATCTTGACCCAGCCGTGCTCGACAGCTCGTATTGGAGCGGCTTTGACCCGGCGTGGATGAGGGTCTTCTCGGTCAAGACGCCCGACGAGAACGCCCTTCAGTTCGCATTAGAGCGCGGGCCCGATTGGTTCCAAACATACTCTTTGGATGAGACGGTTCTGCGCGTTGATCTCCCCCAGCCGTTGGCACCGGGCGAGACCGTCACGATCGTCATCGAGTTTGAGACGAAGTTCCCCAATATTACCGGGCCCGATGAGGGCTATCATAACGGGATCTTCACCTGGCGCTTCGGTTGGAGCCCCATCCCCGTGCCCGCCACAGAGCTCATAGACGGACGCTATATCGCTCCGCGCCCGTACTATAAGTTTCTGCTCCCCACAGCCCTGTACGAGCTGGAGCTGACGCTCCCAGATGAGTATGTCGTCGCTGTTGGGGCCGACTACCAAACAGAAGAGCCTCATAAAGAACTCAAGGGGCAGAAGGTCGTGCGCGCCAGATCGGACGTCCCTACACGCTCCATCCCCATCAGCATCGGTGCGAAGTTCAAACAATATGAGCTCAAGGACGATATCCCTATTCTCGTCTATTATCGTCCGGGGCACGAGGCGAACGCCCGCCTGCTCGCCACCTACGCCAGAGAGATCTTGAGCTACTATCAAGCGCACTTTGGGCCGTATGGCTACAAACGCTTGAGCATAGTCGAGTCTTCTACAGATGGGTATTTCGGCATGACCGCTGACGGCTTCATCATCCTGGGGAGCTCGTTCTTCTTCGAGAAAGATATGGGGGTCGCCGGGGTGCTGGATCGGCTGACAGAGTATATTCTCGCTCACGAGATCGCCCACAATTGGTGGGGCATCGGCATCGGGGCCGACCTCAACGCCGAGAATTTCCTCTCCGAAGCGTTCAGCGATTATCTGGCTATCACATACTTCGAGGAGAAGTACGGCGAATTCGGCCCAAACCTCATCCAGATGGAGCGCTCAGGGCTGTTGGAGAGGTTCATTCAGTCTCAGTTGGGGTATCTCAACCTGCGCGAGCACCTCAGCGAGTTGCCTTATGTGCTGGCCCATAAAGATCGCTTTGACGAGGCGATCGTCAAGCCCCAACAAGATGTGCGCTACGCGAACTATAGCGCCGTGCGACTGTATAACAAGGGCTATTTAGTCTTGAGAGCGCTGCGCGGGCTTCTCGGCCACGACGTGATGAATCAGATCCTCCGAACGGCCTACGAACGATGGGCGCACAGATTCATCAGCGTCGCTGAATTTGAGAGCTTAGTCCAAGAGATCTCCGGGAGAGATCTTTCAGAGTTCTTCGCGGCGTGGCTGCACCGCGATGGCGATCCCGCCCCCTACTTAGATTACGCCGTCACCGGCTTTGAAACCCAATCCCTCGAGCCTTCTCAAGACCAGTCCCGCGATGCTGACAGATATCTTGTGCGGGTCTTCTTGGAGCGCAAGGGACCGATCCACATGCCCGTGACGATCGTCGCGGTCTCCGAGCTCGATGAGGAGTTCACCTATGTCTACGAGGGCGACAAGCCCAAAGAAGTGTGGGAGTTTCGCTCCAAGCACCCCATTAAAGAAGTGCGCGTTGACCCCCAGGAAGTCACCCCTGACGTCAACCGTCTGAACAATTACTATCCCCAGCGCACACGGGTCATCACCAACGGGGATAACGACCTGCCGCTCGATGCGTATCTTGTCCGGCTGAACCCCCTGGGACAGACGATCGAAATCGGCTTCTTGAATGACTATCGGCTAGTATTCGCCAACGGCTACGTTGGGGGCTGGCTCAACCTTGGGCGCGGCACGGTCGCTTCGGCAGTCGTTGCCCTCAGCGGCACGGATATATTTGGAATCGCTAGTCTCACGTGGCAGACGTTCGCCCGGCCCAACATTGGGTATCGTGGGGTCTACTGGGTCCCTCGCGAGCAGTTCATGCTCACCGTGGCGCGCCTGCTCGATGCCCCGGAGGGGCCGAGCGGCCCCTTCGCCCCTGTGGTCTTCGCGGGATTCGATTACCAACGCAGCGAGCTGCTCAAGAATCTGTATGTCTTCGGGCTGTCGTTGCGCCAGGGGCTCACCTTCACCCAGCTGTCGCTCCGAGGGATCACGCGTGTGCGGCTCTGGCCCAATATCTATATAGACGTCGCAGGAGATGTGGGGATGGGGTTCAATACGCGTGGGAGTTTTCGCTTTGATCTGAGCGAGATGAGCAGTTTCAAAGACGTGAAGGGGTTTCCGTTCACGGACCAGTTCCGATGGTTGGGATACGCTGAGCTGAACTTCCCGCTCCAGCGCGAGATGGGGTACAATCTGCTCAATCTCGCGCTCATGAACGAGATAGACCAAGCGATATACGTATCGGCCGCGCGCACGGCATCCGACTTTGAGAGCCTGCTCAGCACAGAAGATATGAAAGTCGAAGCGGGGATCGAGTTTCGGCTGCGCGGCACCAGTATAGGCGGGCTGCTGCCCTTCACCCTCATCCTCCGCCTCAGTTACCCCGTCATGGGGGCGTCCTATCACGAGCAGAATCTTCTTATCTCTGTCGGGGTGTCATTCCAATAATGCGTGTTCCATACAGATGGCTGACGGAGTTCGTCTCAGTTCCCGTCGAGTACGAGTTCGCCAGTGAGCTGGCGGAGCGCCTGACGCTGGCGGGGTTGGAAGTCGCGGCGATCGAGCGCGTGGGGAAGCCCGAGGGGATTGTCGTCGGGAAGATCCTGACGGTGAACCCCCATCCCAACGCCGATCGGCTGAAAGTCTGTGAGATCTCGCTGGGGCGCGAGACGGTGAGGGTCGTGTCCGGGGCGCCCAATCTTGCGGAAGGCGCGCTCGTGCCCGTCGTGCGCGCGGGAGGGCGGCTTCCCAATGGGCAAGCCGTTGAGGCTGCCGTCTTCCGCGGAGAGAAGTCCGACGGGATGATCTGCTCTCGCGCCGAGCTGGGGCTTGAAGAGAAATCCCCCGGCGTGTGGGTGTTAGAGCCGGAGCTGGGCTGTCAGATTGGGCAGGACTTGGCGCAGTATCTCGAGTTCGACGATTTCATTTTGGTCTTGGAGACGAAGTCGAATCGGCCCGATGCTCTCAGCGTATTAGGAGTCGCCCGCGAGGTCAGCGCGCTCTACGATCTTGATCTGAGAAAACCCGACACAGCTGTTCACGAGAGCGCAGAGGAAATCGAGTCTTTGGCTACCGTCGAGATCGAGGACGCGCAGGGCTGCCCACGGTACGCAGCGCGCATCTTCAGTGACGTGCGCTGGGGGCCGTCCCCCTTGAAGATCCAGCACAGATTAGCGAAGGG
>JBBISQ010000038.1:0-16435 GCA_037441155.1 Candidatus Fraserbacteria bacterium | reverse complement strand
TCTTGGGCCCAGACTGCCTCCGTCCACAAACCCACGGCTCCGATCAACATGGCCCACAGACTCACGAACCGCCCGAACTTCCGCCAAAGGTTGCACATAGATATCTCCTTGAAAAGTGCCCTCACGTTATCCAATTCCCCGTTCGCCCATGTCAGACGCTACTCCACAGTTTTCACGGCAAGCAGACGTTACCCTGTTCGTTGTCTTGCACAGCAGTGTTGATCAGCTCCACCCGCCCTGTGAAGCTGTCTTCTTGAAAGCCGCAGCGCTTGAGGTAAGCTGCCACTCCGTAGCTGTGGTTGTTCGCAATCCGCGATTCCACCGCTACTAAAACGCTTTGCCCCTGGAGAAGGATTCCCTCTCCTGCTGCACCAACGGGAAGAGAAGACCCCGTCTCCAAGAAGCCACACCCCACAAAGCCCAGATTCTGCAGCTCTACTACACTCCTCTGCATCCTCATCCGAACGCCCTTGGCTGCTATCAAACCGATCCCGTTAGCTGTGAGCCGCACCTCGTTAAAGAGGACGAACTCCTCCTGCGGTCCTCCCGCCAGCACCACTCCACACTCGCTGCCATAGACCAAAGAGCGCTGGATCTCGATCTTGCCAGCATCCGAGAAGATCGCGACGTGAAGGCCAAAGAGACGGCTCTCCTCCACGCGGAGGATGGATTTCGAATCTAGCAGAATGCCCGCGGCCCGGCGGGGCTCGATTGCAGTCAAGGCATCCGTGCCGATCCGCACGCTCTTTGCCGTGACCTCCGCGGAAGAGATCTCCACGAGAAAGGGGATTTGCCCGGGGGTATCAGAAGCCAGGATCGCCAGTCCTTCTATCACGATGTCTTCCAGCGGGCGACTGAGGCCCTGGATGCGCAAGACGGCATTTTTGAGGATCGTTTTGCGGGGGCCAGCTCCGCGCAACGTGAGGGGGGCCTTAGTAATCTTTAGGTCGAAAAAGTGGCCCTCTAGCACCTCAAAGACCCCCTCTTCCAAGCAGATCACCGCTCCTGGAGAAACTTGATCGATTGCCTGCTGGATCGATTGCCCTGGCTGGATCGTCACGGTGCAAGCTTGAGCTGAAAGTTGGCTCCGTTGAGAGTCTTGAGAGAGCGCTCTCAAGACCACAAAGCCAATCTGCCCCTCTATATGCTTCAGCTCTGTCACAAGCCATAGAACAATTATGACTATAGCTGCGCCCAACCCGATAAGCTTAAGTGTGCGCATAAAATACCTCCGCTCTCAGCTGAGTGGCTTCATTATAATACCCCCCCTCTCGACTTTGTAAAGTATAATCCGGAGCAATTGTCCAAAAGAGATCAAATGTACAATCCGGAGCAATTGTCCAATGGAGAGCAAATGTATAATTCGGGACATTTGTGGCACAATTGCCTTCCCCCAGGCTCTTCGCTTACAATACTTTTATGGATAAAGTCTTCCGCGACCCCGTGCACAATCTCATCGGCTTTGATAAAGAGCGCGATGCTCTAGTCTTACAGCTCATTGATACCCCCCAGTTCCAGCGACTGCGCAATATTCGCCAATTGGGGGTCAGCTCGCTCGTCTACCCCGGCGCAACCCACACGAGATTCTCCCACGCCCTGGGAACGGCATTCTTAATGAAACGGGTCTTAGAACACTTTCACGAACTCAATCCCCCGCCCGCCCTCCAGCGTATCCTGGACGACCTTCGTGAACTGTTATTGGCAGCAGCACTATTGCACGATCTGGGGCATCTGCCCTTCTCCCATCTCTTAGAAGAGTTCACCCACATCCCCCATGAAGAGTGGACCGTACGCATCGTCAGCGATCCCCACAGCCCTGTGCACGCCGTCTTAGCCACAGCCAACCCCCTCTACCCAGAAAGAATCGTGCAGCTTTTCAAGAGGACATTTCAGCCGGCATTTGCCGTGAAACTCCTCTCCAGCCAGCTCGACGTGGATCGCATGGAGTATCTGTTGCGCGATAGCCTCTGCACAGGGGTCACATACGGATACTTTGACGTGAACTGGCTCATACACAGCTTGCGCTTGGTCGAGCAGCGCGACGACTGGGAATTAGCCCTAGACCTGCGCAAGGGGCTGCACGCCGCCGAGGGCTATGTGCTCGCGCGCTATTATATGTACCAACAAGTCTACCATCACAAGACGGCCCGCGCCGCTGACGTCATGGTGAGGAAGATTTTACAGCGGGCTTCGGAGCTGCTCCGTGCCGGGCAGGACCTGTGGGCTCCCGCGCCGTTACGAAGACTCTTAACTGATCCCTCGGCCCTCACCCTCGACGACCACTTGCGATTGGACGACACAGTCATCATGACGGCATTGCACCAGTGGCGCGAGAGCGATGATTCTACGCTCTCTGATCTGGCGTGCCGCTTCTGGGAACGCCGGCTCTTCAAGACCCTTGAGATGCCCTTGGAAGAGTTCACCGCGTGGGAGGGAGAGTTGCGCCTCTGCGCGACCCGCGCCGGCTTCAGCCCAGAATATTATTTAGTGTTGGATCGGGTCAGCGATGACCCCTATACAGATCGGTACTTGTGGGCCACTCGCGAAGTGGGCGAACATATCTTTCTCGTCACCGACACCAATGAGCTGATCGAGCTCTCCCAGGCGTCAGACGTCATCGGCGCGCTGCGCAACAAGACTTTCAGTCAGGACCGGCTCTGCTTCCCCGAAGAGCTGCGCGGGCCTATCAAAGCTCTCCTGAGACGCTAATGTGTCTTCAAAAATCGTTCGGCTCTGTCTAAGAGCTCTTGGGCGTTCTCGTAGCTGAGCCGCTGGCGCGTGCGCGCATACGACGCCCACAGATAATCCAAGTGCTCCCCGGAAAGCTTCACCGCGAACGAGCGCGCCCGCCCTAAGAAATAGACGACTTCTTTATGGAGATTTTTCGAGCCGCGCGCAAACTCGTAGTGAATGACCTCCCGGAAGCCGGGCAGCAGCTCTACCGTGATCCCCGCTTCTTCGTGGAGCTCACGTATGGCGGCTTCAGCCTCGTCCTCGCCGGGCTCAACGCGCCCCTTGGGAAAGCCCCAGTGGCCGCCACTGGCGCTGCGCAACAGCAAATATTCACGACCGGCGGGACCATCCCGAAAGACGATCACGCCGGCCGAACGCTCCGTCTCCATAGCTCAACTATCCTAGATCCAATTCGTGATCTTTGTCGTCATACGCCCGAATGCTCAGGCCCAAGCTCTGCAGCTCTTTTACTAAAACCTTGAACGATTCTGGCAGCCCCGGCTTGGGGAACTCCTCCCCCTTGAAGATCGCTTTGTAGAGCTGGACGCGCCCGCGCGTGTCGTCGCTCTTGAGGGTGAGCATCTCCTGGAGGGTGGCCGCTGCCCCGTAGGCTTCGAGAGCCCAGACCTCCATCTCGCCGAGCCGCTGACCGCCCAACTGCGCCTTGCCTCCCAACGGCTGCTGTGTAATTAAGCTGTAGGGCCCCACCGAGCGCGCGTGGATCTTCTCGTTGGCAATATGCTCCAGCTTCAGAATATACATATAGCCGACGGTGACCGGGTGCTCAAACGGCTCCCCCGTGCGCCCGTCACGCAGGATCACCTTGCCTGTGGGATAATTCGGGTCATCGCCATCGGCCAGGCCGTGACGAGAGCGGGCTTCGTACAGCTCACTGAGGATCTTGTCCTCCTGAGCGCCATCGAAGACCGGGGAGGCCATATACTCGCCCTTGAGATGCGCCACCCAGCCCAGATGAGCCTCAAAGACCTGCCCTAAATTCATGCGCGACGGCACCCCCAAGGGGTTGAGGATCATGTCCACGGGAGTTCCGTCGGGCAAGAAGGGCATATCTTCAACGGGGAGGATCTTGGCGATCACGCCCTTGTTGCCGTGCCGCCCCGCGAGCTTGTCGGCAACAGAGATCTTCTTGCGCTGAGCGACATATACTTTGACTAATTGGTTGACGCCGGGTTCGAGCTCGTCCCCCTTGTCGCGCGAGAATTTTTTCACCCGTATGACCTTGCCACCCTCGGTCGTGGGAGGCAGGCGCAGCGAGGTGTTGCGCACGTTGCGGGAGCGTTCCCCGAAGATAGACTTAAAAATGCGCTCTTCTGGGGTGGGCTCGGTCTCGCCGCGCGGCGTGATCTTTCCTACTAAGATATCGCCAGTCTTCACTTCCGTGCCCACACGAACAACCCCGTCTTCGTCTAAGTTTCTCAACTCTTCTTTGCTCAAGTCGGGTATGTCGTCAGTGATCTCCTCGGGGCCCAGTTTCGTCTCTTCGGCGCGAACTTCATACTCTTGAATATGAATAGAATCGAGCACGTCCTCCCGAACCAGCCGCTCGCTAATGACGATGGCGTCCTCGTAGTTATACCCTTCAAAGGGCAGGAAACAGACAGAGACGTTTGCCCCCAATGCTAATTCGCCGTGATCGGTCGCCGGGCCATCGGCGAGCACCTCGCCCTTCTGGACTTTTTGGCCGACCGTGACAATGGGGCGCTGGTGGACGAGCGTATCTTGGTTAGAACGGTCAAACGTGATCAAGTGATAGGTGCGCTCTTTGCGCCCGCTCTTGACGACGATCTTCTGCGCGTCTACATACGAGACGACCCCATCTTCTTCGGCGATGACGAGCATCCCGGAGTCACGGGCGACCTTGGCCTCGATCCCCGTGCCGACGTAGGGAGCTTGCGGTTTGAGCAAGGGCACCGCCTGGCGTTGCATGTTGGCGCCCATCAACGCGCGGTTCGAGTCGTCGTGTTCTAAGAACGGAATGAGCGAGGCGGAGACGCTGACGAGCGCCGCGGGAGAGACCTCCAGAAAGTCTACTTCTTCCCGAGGCACGATCCGAATGTTCTCCCGGCCCGTGCGGATCTCAACTTCTTTGGGGATGATCTTGCCGTCTTTATCGAGGGGCACCGTCGCCGGAGCGATCTTATAGTGCTCTTCCTCGTCAGCCATGAGATATTTGATCTCGTTGGTCGCCTTGCCGTTCTTGACCACGCGATAGGGCGCTTCGAGAAAGCCGTACTCGTTGATGCGCGCGTAGGTGGCCATGCTCGTGATCAGCCCGATATTCTGGCCTTCGGGGGTCTCGATGGGGCAGATCCGATCGTAGTGCGACGGGTGGACGTCGCGCACCTCGATCTTGGCGCGGCGCTTGCTCATGCTTCCCCCAAGAGCGGAAAGCCTTCTCTTATGGGTCAGTTCTGTGAGGGGATTGGTCTGCTCCAAGAACTGCGAGAGCCGCCCCACATAGAAGAGCTTGTTGAGCGCGCTCTGCACAATCCGCCCGCTGATGAGATTTCTCAGGGGCTCCTCTTCTTCTTCGAGGGTGGACTTGCTCAAGCGATCCTGGGTGAGCCGCGCCATGCGGCGCAGACCCTCACGGAGTCTATTATATGCCGTCTCCCCAGGGGTCTCCACACGCTTATTCGCTAAGTGGTCTTTATCGTCAATGAGCAAGGGGTTGGTAGGAACCTCGAGCAGACGCTTGAGGGTCAGGGCAATCTCTTCTTTATGCAAGACAGTATCGTGCTCAGGACGGTTCAACCCCAATTTCTTATTGACCATGAACCGTCCGACCCGGGAGAGGCTGAACGTCTCAGGGTTAAAGAAGAGATTTATAAAGAAATCTTGCTTGGTCTTCTGAGTGGGGCGCTCGGCGCCGCGGAGCTTGCGATAGATCAGCTCCAGGGCCATCTCCGCTGAGGTCGTCTTGTCCTCGTCGAGACTCCTTTGAATATAGCGATCCAGACAGTAAACGCGGGATGGATTGAGCGCGACGATCTGCTCGATGAGGTCCGCGGTCAAGCGCTCCCCCTCGCGCACGATCACCTTGCCGTTGCCGATGGGCTCAGTCACAATGCAGTCCACGAAGCGCGACAACTTTTCGGCCGTGATCGGGTTGAGCACCACCGAGTAGAGCTTGTAGATATCAGCGGTCGTGTAGCCCAGGGCGCGCAGGAGCACCGTTGGGGGGATATTGCCCTTGCGGTCGAGCTGTGCCGTGACGCGCTCCTTCTTCGTGTCGAGCACGAACTCCAGCCATGCCCCGTAATCGGGCAAGATCTGGGCGCGGTACTCCGTCGGCCCCTCTTTGGTGAAATAGACCCCCGGCGAGCGCGTCAGGTGATTGACCAAGGCGTTCTCCGAACCGTTGATGATGAACGTCCCGCGCGCGGTCATCAGCGGGATATCCGCCAGATAGAGGTCGTCTTCTTTAATCTTCTTGCCGTTCTGTTTCAGAATCCCCTTGACGCGCAGCGTGGCCGCATAGGTCAGGTTCTTGTCTTTGCAGTCCTGCTCGGAATAGGGGGGAGGCGCGAGACGCGGGTCTTTGAGCTCGAGCTCGAGGCCCTCACGCCCCTCCCCCTTGATGGGGCTGATCTCGCGGATGAGCTCCGCGATCCCTTCGGTCAAGAACCATTCATAGGAGCGCTTCTGATCCTGTAAGAGATACGGCAGATCGATCACAGGTCTGACACGACCCCACGAGCGTCTTGTGCGCATAACCCTCCTTCACCTACCAAAGAACAGAAGGGTTGGCGGCGCGAACGCGCCCCGCCAACCTACAGACTCCAGCGAATGGGGAAGACCGCTTCACACCCTATTGAATCTCCACCTCGGCCCCAACAGCGACTAATTGTTCCTTGATCTTATTGGCCTCTTCTTCGTTGACTCCATCTTTAATGACAGCAGGGACGTTGTCCACCAGGTCCTTGCTCTCTTTCAAGCCCTTTCCCGTGATATCTTTCACGACTTTGATGAGCTGGACCTTCTGCTGGCCAGCGTTCTTGAGCACGACCTTGAACGTCGTCTTCTCCGCCGCTGCTGGAGCTCCAGCAGCAGCCGCTCCGGGCATGGGGGCCATCATCATCGGCACCCCGGCCGAAGCCTTGACGCCGAATTTCTCCTCCAGCGCCTTGACCAGCTCCGACAGCTCCTTGACGGTCATCTGCTCGACCGTCGCCACCATCTCGGCGATATTGACAGCCATTGGCAATCCCTCCAAAGAATTTGAATTCTCTATGATGTTGGGGGCGGTTGCTCGCCCTCGCGCTTCTTGCGCACCTCGTCCACGACGCTGACAAAATCTCTTATGACAGCACTGAGCACGCTCGCCAACTGCTGAACCGGCGCTTGCAGGGTGTTGACGAGCATCGCCAACAGCTCATGACGACTCGGGAGATTCGCTAACTGCTCGGCTTCGGCAGCGCTGACCACAACGCCCTCCATCACCCCGCCCTTGATCTTATAGCGCTCGAACTTCTTCGTCAGGGCATGGGCGATCTTGAACGCCAGTGCCGGATCGTCATAGCTAATACACAGCCCCGTCGGCCCACGCAAGTACGAATCCGTCTCTTTGATGCCGACCCGCTCGGCAGCGAGGCGCGCCACGCTGTTCTTCACCACACGGTACTCCAACCCGTGCTTGCGAAACTCGCGGCGCAGCTCGACCATCTCCGAGGCGTTCAGCCCGTGAAAGTCCGAAAAGACCAGGGCTTTCGATCTCTTGAGACGCTCTTCTAAAAGACTGACAGCTTGCTCTTTCTCTGCCGTTGGCATAGGCACTCCTCCACACTCAGAGTTTCCTGGCGGCCACCAGCTTCTGGACGTCATCGGGGTCAACTTTGATCCCCGGGCCGATCGTCGAGCTGATCGTCACGGATTTGATGAATCGCCCCTTGATGTCGGCCGGCTTTTCTTCAATAATAGCCGCAGCCAGCGCGATCAGGTTCTCCTGCAGGTGCTCAGCGCTGAACGAGCACCGCCCGAAGGACGAGTGCACGTTGCCGTACTCATCGAGACGGAATTCGAGTTTGCCCCGTTTTAGCTCTTTCACGGCCGTCCCGATGTCGGGGGTGACGGTGCCGGACTTTGGGCTGGGCATCAGTCCGCGCGGGCCGAGAATCTTGCCGAGCCTGCTCACCACGCCCATCATATCCGGGGTCGCCACGACCCGATCAAACTCCAGCCAGCCCCCTTCGATCTTCTTCACCAAGTCCTCGCCGCCGGCGAAGTCCGCTCCGGCCTCTTGAGCCTCTTTGAGCTTCTCACCCTTGGCGAACGCCAGCACGGTGACGGGCTTGCCCACCCCGTGCGGGAGCGTCACCGTCCCCCGGATGCGATGCTCGTTCTTCTTCGGGTCAACAGCCAGCCGAAAGACCGCATCGGCGGACTCGTCGAATTTCGCCGTGGCGCACTCCTTCATGAGCTTCACGGCCTCCTCGACGGTGTAAAACTTCGTGCGATCTACTTTCTCCTTGACGGCTAGGTAACGTTTGCTGCGCTCCATAAGATCTCCTAGCTTTCCACGATCTCGATGCCCATGTTGCGCGCTGTCCCCGCGAGCGTCTTCATCGCCGCTTCGATCGAGTTGACGTTCATATCGGGCATCTTCATCTCGGCGATGCGCCGCAGCTGCTCCACCGTGATCTTGCCCACCTTCATAGTGTTGGGCTGGCCGGAGCCCTTGGGCACCCCAGCAGCCCGCTTGAGCAGCTCGCTCGCCGGAGGCTTCTTCAGCACAAAATCAAAAGACCTGTCGGCGTAGATCGTGATCTGCGCCGGAATGATCAAGCCCTTCTCTTCGTTCTTCGTCGCGTCGTTGAAGCGCTTGCAGAACTCAGCGATGTTGATCTTGTGCTCGGCCAATGCCGGCCCCACCGGGGGCGCAGGGGTCGCCTGCCCCGCGGGCAACTGCAATTTCACCACGGCAACGACTTGCTTCTTCGCAGCCATGCGCTTCCACGCTCCTAGATCTTCTGAATGCTCTCAAACGGCAGATCGACCCGGGTCTCGCGCCCGAAGATCTTCACGGTGATCGTGGCGATCTCGCGCTCCTTATCTAACTCGACGATCGCCCCAGTGAAGTCCGCAAACGGCCCCTCGATGATCTCCACGACCTCGCCCACTTCAAACTCGACTTCTATCTTGGGGCCGACCGCCTTGGGCGCTTCTAACAAGCCCGCCTTGCGCTTGACGACCTTCATCTCCTCCTCGCTCAACGGCAAGGGGGGGGTGCCCACAAACCGACACTTAATCCCCTCAGTCAGCTGCAACGTGTCCTGCCCCATCTCCATGTACGCAAAGATATACCCCGGAAAGATCCGGCGCTTCTCGATATACTGCACCGTCACGACCCTCTTGTCTTTGTACTCTTTGATCTTGACCAACCCTGAGGCGCGCGACTCGATCTTGTCTTCTTTCTCGAGCAAATCCCCCTTCTTGAGGGTGACTCCCTCTTTCAGCCGGACGAGATACTTCTCCGGGATGAGCAGGGTGACCGTCTCGCTCGTGTCGAGCCTCTCAAGAGTGACGCGCTTGACGCGGTCGCGCTGCACGACCGTGGTCTTGACCGCCGGCGTGCGAAAGTTCGGGTCGGAATCGGTCGTGAGTGGCACGCTGGGCGGGATCTTCTCCCCCGTGCGAATGTCCCGGCGAATGCGCTTCTCCAAGGGAATCAAAAACTCCTCTTCGTTGCGGTTGCTCATCTCGACGATGACCCGCTGGAGCGTCTCGATCCGTTTGACTTTCGCGTCGAAGCTCATATATCGAGCGGGCTTGACCGCGATAATATCGCCCTTCTGGATGCGCTTGTTCGGCTCGATCTTCAGCTCATACTCATAGGGGACGCGATACTCCCCGGTGCGCCCCCGGCGGGCCTTGGACGTAATGACCTCCTCCACAGGGGCCAAGAAGCGTACCTCATTCCCGTTGATCTGAAAGGCCGCGACCTTGCGTTCCAAGCCCAGCTGGCGCACGCGCTCCTCTAACAGCTCAGCGACCTTGAGCTCACTGCCGGCATAGGTCTGGATCGCATACCACCGTTTCATACGACACGTCTCTCCTTATCGTCCCAATACTCTCTCCATGACAAACCGAAAAATCGAATCCCACAGCAGCGTATACAGGGACAATATCACCACGATGATGATGACCAAGACCGTCAGGCCGATGATCTCCGCCCGGCTTGGCCAGCTGATACGGTTGAACTCCCCGCGAACCTCGCGAAAGAAATTGATAACTTTATCTCGCATCTTCACTTCTCTCCGAGCAGGCCCGGGAGGATTTGAACCCCCAACCTACCGATTTGGAGTCGGTTGCTCTGCCAGTTGAGCTACGGGCCTATATCACACTTCTTTGTGCGGCGTGTGCTTGCGACACCACTTGCAGTACTTTTTCAGCTCCAATTTGTTCCGCACGTTCTTGGGGTTCTTGGTCGTGTGATAGTTGCGGTGGCGACAGACCGTACAGGCCAGCGTCACGTGCTCTTGCGGCATGGCCTATCGCTCTCCCTCACGCCAAGATCTTCGTCACGACGCCTGCCCCGACCGTGCGGCCACCCTCGCGGATCGCGAAGCGCAGCTGCTCCTCCATAGCAATATGGCTGATCAGTTCTGCTTCGATGCGCACGTTGTCCCCCGGCATGACCATCTCGATCCCCGGCGGGAGCTTCACCACGCCGGTGACGTCGGTCGTGCGGAAATAGAACTGCGGCTTATAGCCCGAGAAGAACGGGCTGTGGCGTCCGCCCTCATCTTTGCTGAGGGCGTATACTTCAGCCTCGAACTTGGTGTGCGGCGTGATCGAGCCAGGAGCAGCCAAGACCATGCCGCGCTCGACTTCGTCTTTTTCGATGCCGCGCAGCAGAACCCCGATGTTGTCGCCGGGGATGGCCTCGTCCAAGACCTTATTGAACATCTCCAAGCTCGTCGCCACGGTCTTGCGCGACTCCGGCCGCAGGCCGACGATCTCGACCTCCGCCCCGGGGGTGAGGCGCCCGCGCTCCACCCGCCCCGTGACCACTGTGCCGCGCCCCTTGATCGAGAAGACGTCCTCAATGGACATCAAGAAGGGCTTGTCTATCTCGCGCACCGGCTCCGGGATGTACTCGTCTATGGCCTTCATCAAGTCCCAGATGCACTTGGTTGCCTCGGGATCCGCAGGGTTCTTGTAGGCTTTGAGAGCCGAGCCGCGGATGACCGGCGCCTTGTCGCCGGGGAATTTATACTTCGTGAGCAGATCGCGAATCTCGACCTCAACGAGATCGATCAGTTCGGGGTCGTCCACCACGTCGATCTTATTCAAGAAGACGACGATATAGGGGACGTTTACCTGACGGGCGAGCAGGACGTGCTCGCGCGTCTGGGGCATGGGGCCTTCGGAGGCGTCTACGACGAGAATGGCGCCATCCATCTGGGCCGCGCCGGTGATCATGTTCTTCACGTAGTCGGCGTGGCCGGGACAGTCAATGTGCGCGTAGTGGCGCTTCTCCGTCTCGTACTCCACGTGCGAGACCGCGATGGTCAAGATTTTGGTGGGATCGCGGCGGCCCTGCTTCTCGCTGGCCTTGGCGACCTCGTCATAAGTACGGGCCTTGGCCATCCCTTTGAGCGCCAAGACCTCCGTGATCGCCGCGGTCAGGGTCGTCTTGCCGTGATCAATGTGGCCGATCGTGCCCACGTTGACGTGGGGCTTCTTCCGCTCGAATTTGGCTTTTGCCATACATCCTCCTCTGTACGCATTGCTGTGCTGTCGTGCCGAAGTGCTGAGGACGGCTGCAGCACAGCAATACCGCAGCACTTCTGCACATCTCTGGAGCCCGCGACCGGAATCGAACCGGTGACCTTTACCTTACCAAGGTAACGCTCTGCCGACTGAGCTACGCGGGCCGGCGTGAATACGTTATTATAGAGAAAAGCACCGGCCAACGCAAACGGTGCAGGGGGAGGGATTCGAACCCCCGTAGGCGCACAGGCCAACGGATTTACAGTCCGTCCCGTTTGGCCGCTCCGGAACCCCTGCAGACAGAAATATTTTACCCCACAGCGCTAAGAATTTCCAGGTTGGGCTACAGTGGCAGCTTGCGCTCGTACAACAGCCAGCTCAGCGTACGCACCCCGGGGAATATAATACTCAGGAGAAACACGACCAAGTTTGCAGAGAATAGGGCTATTATAGCTATGATCAAACACACAAAACCTATGAGGTCGGCTGCAGGCCCGTTAATAGGATAGTTACTGATAAAGAGCGTTTGAAACCCTTTGAGAGCGTCTGCGTAGCATTCTCTATGAAAAGGGCGAATCGCAAAGAAGCGCCAGCTCCTGATCAAATCCCTCTGTGAGTTGATGGGGTCACCGCACTCGACACATCGAACAGATCTTTGCTTCAGCATATTAGTCAGTGGAGCCGACGGCCGGAGTCGAACCGGCAACCCACCGCTTACAAAGCGGTTGCTCTGCCGATTGAGCTACGTCGGCGCTTGCCCCCATTCTAACGATTCCTCGCCCCACTAGCAAACCCGCACCCTCGTAGAGTACTATAAGCCCTTATGGAGACGTCCTTCACCGAGATCGCCCTTAAGATTATCGTTATTCTCGGGGGCACCAAGCTCCTCGCGGTGCTGTTAGAGCGCGTCGGCCAGGGAGCAGTCATCGGAGAGCTGCTCCTTGGCATGGTCTTAGGGCCCTCTCTTGTGGGATGGATTGACCCGAAAGATCCCATATTGGCGTTTCTTGCTGAGATCGGGATCATCGTGCTTGCTTTTTATCTGGGACTGATTGCCGATTTGGATCGACTCTTGCACGCGCGCGGGCCCGCTATTCGTGTTGCTTTCTTAGGGATGCTCTCGCCCTTGGTGCTTGCGGCGCTCTACGCTCACTTCATTGGCTTGAGTTGGGGACCCGCACTCTTTCTCGGCGCAGCGCTGACAGCCACGAGCTTAGTGAAGAGCGGTCACCTCCTCTGGGAGACTCAGATGCTCCACACCATCACGGGATCGGTCATCCTCGGCGCAGCGTTGCTCGACGACCTTGTCGCCCTGTGGATGCTAGCGGGGTTTCACTCGTGGCTGACGGCGCGCCCCTTCGAATGGAGCGGCCTGATCTTCGAGGGCGTGCTCTCCTTCATTGTGCTCGGTCTCAGTCTCGCGCTCGGTGTGCGCTGGGCCCCACGACTCTTCGGGATCATAGAGCGTCTGGAGACGCGGGGCATGCTCATCGTCGCTGCGCTCGTCTTCTGTCTCTCGTTGGCAGTAGTTGTGGAGAGTTTCGGGCTCGCGGTGGTCGTCGGCGCGTTCGCCGCGGGCTTGATACTCGAGTACATCCCTCAGGAGCGCCAGATCACCCGCAAGGTCGAAACGCTCGTCGATCTCTTTGTGCCCTTCTATTTTGTGAAAGCTGGGGCGCTGCTCAACCTGATGGTCTTCGGGCAGCTGTCAGTGATTGTGAACACGCTTGTGCTTTTGGGGATTGCCATTGGGGGGAAACTTTTGAGCGGGCTCGGAGCCCCGCCAGGGACCCGCTGGGCGGTGGGCGTGGGCATGATGCCCCGCGGCGAAGTCGGCCTCATCTTTGCGCTCTTCGGCTTGGTCAACGGGATACTCACCCCGGAGTTCTACGCGATCTTGGTGATGATCATCTTGCTCACGACGATTGCGACGCCGATCATCCTGCGGCCTCTCTTAAAGCGATCTGCTTAAGCAGATTTCTTCTTCTGTATCGGTTCATGGGGTCTGGCGTAATAGCGCGTGTCGGCGTCGAGATTCTTGCACACCAGCGAGCCGGGGCCGATCTCGCAGCGCGGGCCGATCAGAACCCCCGGCATGAGCATCGCGCAGATCCCAATATGCGTCTCACGTCCGACAATGGCTCCCAGTTTCTTCAACCCTGTCTCGATACGCTGCCCTTTCACCCAGGGGCGAATAACTCCCCGGTCATTTCTCACGTTCGCCGTCACCGTCCCCGCACCGATCTTGACGCCCTCGTCAAAGATCGAATCGCCAAAGTATCCCGAATGCGTCGTGCAGTCTCGCTGAAAGATCGAGCGGGCGACCTCAGCGTGCGCCCCGATCACCGTGTGAGCTTCGAGATTTGAATAGTCGCGCACGAGTGACCCTGTGCCGATGACGCAATGATCCCCAATATAGCACGGCCCTTTGACGACGGCGTGCTCAAAGATTCTAACGTTCTCGCCGATCCAGACCGGCCCTTCGATGAGAGCGCTGGGATGGATCTGGGCGCTGGGCGCGATCTTCTGATCTGTCATCTTTGTGTCCATCAGGAGCTGGGTAAGCCCGAAGAGATCCCAGGGGTACTTGAGCGTCGGCGGCTCCGTAGTGATCCGAACGAGACGCACTGCCCCCTCGTGCATGAGCAGGCGCAGCGCCTCTTCAAATGCGTAGGGGTGTTCTCCCACTCGACGATAGCACGCAAAAAACTTTCTATTCAGAAGATAGATTCCGACGAGGCGCGTCCGGCTCGGCTCCTTCCCCGGCGCAGGCTTTTCAGTCAGATCTATCGCCCTATCTCCGTCCATCTTGACGATCCCGTACTCGTGCGGGCGATCCGTCTCGCAGCCGACGAGCACAGCGTCGGGAGCGAGAGCGATCAACTGGGGGACGATGGCATCCGCAGTCACGTGCTGGGGATTGACGACAAGAAAAGTCTCTGCGAGCAGGGGCTCAGCGTGAGCGAGGGCATCGCCCATGCCGCGCGGCTCCGGCTGCACGACATATGAGAGCCTGACACCCAAGCTCGCGCCGTCCCCCAACTGAGCTTCAACAGCCCGATTGGGCGGCTGAACGATGACGATCTCAGAGACGTGGGCGCGCGTGAGCGCCTCGATAGTGTGAACGATGATCGGGCGGCCCATGAGCGAGACAAGACTCTTATGGCCGCCCTCAGCCAGCGGCCAAAATCGCGACGACTCTCCGGCAGCGAGAATAACAGCTTGCATCGCCATCGAGTATAATACAAAATCAACAGAAACCCAAAAAGGGGGTTGCTATGCGCACGCGAATCGGTCTGCTCACCATCGGCCTATGGATTTTGATCTCTGTCTGTGGGGCTCTCGTCTCCCTGGCTCTGCCCAACGAGATCGAATACGCGATCTCGGCCCAGCTCGACACAACAAAAAATATTATTATCGGAAGCGAACTCGTGCGCTTCACCAATCGCACCGGCACCGCGCTCACCGAGCTGTACTTTCACGTCGTCCCCAATGCGTTCAAGCGCGGCGCAAACACAAAATATCAGCAGGAGCTGCAGCGCGCTGGCATCCCCCCAGAACTCATCTATGCTTCTCCCAACGACGACGCGTTTATGGAGATCACGAGCGTCACTGCGAATGGGCAAGCACTGACTTTCTTTATTGAAGACACGCTGATGCGCGTCGCTTTGAGAGATCCCTTGGCCGACGGCCAAACGCTCACTCTTCAGATCGAGTTTGTCAACGACTTGATGGAGCCTGCTCCACAAGCTCAATGGGCCTCCACGCTCGCCGTGCGCAGCGGCCACCGCACTAGCACCTATACGGTGACGCTCTGGTACCCCAAAGTCGTCGTCTACGATAGCGATGAGGGCTGGAACCTCGACAAGTACAGTTTTCTCGGGGAATTCTATGGGGACTTTGCCAATTACGACGTCTCGCTCACTGTGCCGGCGAACTTTGTCGTGGGCAGCACCGGGACCATCCTCAGCGAGACGGTCGAAGGCGCTCAGAAGATCGTCAAGGTCAGAGCCGAGCGCGTGCGCGATTTCGCCTGGGTCGCTGGGCCGTTCTATCGCGTCGAAGAAACAACGCTCTCTAACGGTTCACAACTGCGCGTGCTCTCGCTGGGGTTCAACATGACAGCAATAGCTGCCGATGCTGTGAATTTCTTCAATGAGCGCTTCGGCCCCTATGCGTATTCGGTCGTCACCGTTGCTCAGGTGACCGTGGGCGGGGGGATGGAGTATCCGGGGATCGTGATGATCGCCGGAGGCTCTTCAGTCGAGATCGTGCACGAGCTGGCTCACCAATGGTGGTACGCCGCGGTGGGCAACGACGAGATGGACGAGGCCTGGCTCGACGAAGCCTTTGCAACTTTTTCAGAAGAGCTCTATCAAATTGAGCGCCACAAAGCTCCCGGCTCCGTTCGCAGCTCGTATCGCTTTCGCGAGCCGGGGATTCCCGTCTTGACTCGTGCTGATCAGTTTCCGTCGCTGCGCAGCTATGCGCAGAGTGTCTACACCAAGGGCTCTGGGGTCTTGTGGATGCTGCGCTGGGTGATCGGCGCTGAGAGCTTCGACCGTCTGTTCAGGGAATACTATGCACGCTTTGCGTACAAGAACGCGACGACGCGTGATTTCATCGCTATCGCTGAAGAGATCTCTAGGGAAGAGCTGGACTGGTTCTTCGACATCTGGCTGCGCAGTGTCAAGACCCTCGACTTTGCGCTGCCGGTGGGGAGCTGGCGCCAGCTCGACGACGGCCAGATCGAGACCCGGCTGACCATTGTCCGTCAGGGTGAGGCGATTGCGCCCGTGAAGGTCGTCTTGCGGTTGCGCGACGGCAGCGCTGTAGAAGCGCGCTGGGATGGGCAGCACACGGTCTCTGAGCTTGTGTTCAAGAGCACGAGCGCTCCCGTGCAGGCCGAGATAGATCCCGATCACGACGTTTTAGAAGAGAATCGCGCCAATAACACCCTGAGCTT
>JBBISQ010000037.1:0-16466 GCA_037441155.1 Candidatus Fraserbacteria bacterium | reverse complement strand
GGGCCGACCGAGAAGAGCAGCTCGCCCGAAAGCTGTCCGTCTTGAGAGAGGCCGATGCTGCCGTGCTCGTGGCTTGTCTCGATGCCGAGTGCAATCATAAGATTTGCTGAAATAATACAACAAATTCGCAATCTTTGCAACTGCGAAAAATTTTTTGACAACCCCCCGCCTCAGTGTGTAGACTTACCAGCCGGTGGTCGGCGACCGCCGCGTAAGGGCATGGTGCGACGTGCCCTTACTAAACTCTTTGGGATAGGGGTGTAGGATGATGCACGTTATTATTTATACTACGCCGACGTGTCAGTATTGCGGGGTGGCCAAGGAATTTCTGAGGGAGCGGGGGATCGGCTTCATCGAGTATGACATCTCAAAAGATCAGAAGAAGATGGTGGAGGTGGTGAGCCGGACGGGGCGGGCGAGCGTCCCGGTCATCGAGATTGACGGGGAGTTCATTGTGGGGTTCGACAAGAATCGCCTGGCGAAGAAGTTGGGGATGTAAGGACCGCCCGCGCTGCGTCAATGTCTCGCTCGATCTGAGCTTTGAGCGCGTCTAGAGAGTCGAACCGGTGATCGTCCCGCAGACGCTTCATCAGCTGCACTTCCAGCTCAACACCGTACAGTTCTTCATCGGTCTCGAAGAGATGTACTTCGATGCTGGGGCTAGCATCGGCGAACGTTGCGCGGCTCCCGATATAGAGCACTCCGTCGCGCTGAGAGCCCTTCAGGCTCACCCGCACGGCATAGACCCCCGCCGCCGGCACAAGCACGCCCTTCTCTACCGCCAAGTTTGCCGTGGGATAGCCCAAGTGCCGCCCACGCCCATCCCCGTGCACCACCGTGCCCCACAGCGTGGGCACATAGCCCAACATCTCACGGGCTTCGTCCAGACGCCCAGCTAATAAGCTCTCGCGGATCGCCGTCGAACTAATGACCGTGTGCTTCACCGTCACTGGGGGAACAACCTCGACGGAAAACCCAAGCTCCTCTCCCAAGCGCTTCAAGAACACGCTGTCTCCTTGGCGATTTTTGCCGAAGCGTGCGTCCGGCCCAATGACGATATACGTCATCTGAAACTGTTCTATTAAGATTTTTCTGACGAACTCTTCGGCATCCATCCACCCGACCTCGGAGAATTCTACTGGGATCGTGTGATCGACGATCTGGGAGATCCGCTCGAGCTTCTTGCGGACGGGCAGCAGCAAGGGCTTCGCAGCCCCAATGTAGTTTGCGGGCGGCTGGGCGAAGACGAACGCGACGCTGAGCGCGTTGTGCTCCCGCGCCCATGCGACGGTGCGCTCCAGTAAAGCTCGGTGGCCACGGTGCACCCCGTCGAACGTCCCCAGCGTCAGGGCCGTGCGCTGCTGGGGGCGAAATGCTCTCAGCGTGAAGATAGCCATGGCGAGAGTTTCTTCGAGGCGAGATGGCGCTGCAACTCGGCGAGCACGCGCTCTTGCACTTCCGAAAGATCGCCAGCTATGACGCAGCCGGCGGCTTGTTCGTGTCCTCCGCCGCCAAAGGCCCGCGCGACCCCGTTCACCGTCGCACGCCCTTTCGAGCGGAAACTGACTTTGATCTTCCCGTTCTCAAGCTCTTTGAAGAGCACGGCGACTTCGATGCCCTCGACGCTGCGCAGCTCTTCCACTAGGCGTTCCGTGTCCGTGACCGACGTATTCGTCTTATGGAAGACCGACTTAGGGATAGCACTCCAGATGATCCCGTTGGTGACCTGAGCATTCTGCAGGACATAGCCCAAGAGTTGCAGCTCGTACAAGCTCCGACGCTCGTAGAGATTGATGGCGATCTTGCGGGTGTCCACTCCGTAGGAGAGCAGCTGAGCGGCCATCTCCAGCACTTCACGAGTGACGTTGGAATTGCGAAACGAGTCTGTGTCCGCAATGATGCCCGTATAGAGACACGTCGCGATCTGTGGGGTGATCTCCACAGGGAGTGCGAGCGCCAGCTCGTAGAGCAATTGCGTCGTCGAGGCGGCTTCTCTCACGAAGTTGACGTGGCCAAATCTGGGGTTATCCCGATGGTGATGGTCAATATTCAGAATAATCTGGCCCTCCTGGAAGAGTTTGAGGGCGTCTTCACCCACGCGGCTCAAGTCCCCGCAGTCAACGACGCACCAGACTTCGATCTCGTCGCTGCGCAGTTGAGTAGGATGGAGCAGCTCGTCGGCGCCGGGCAAGAATCTCAAGCTGGGCGGGACGAGATCGCGGTTGGCGGCCCAGGCCTCCTTGCCCAGCTGCTCCAACATGAACTTGAGAGCCAGCTCGCTGCCGATGGCATCGCCCTCGGGGCCGATATGGGAGAGAATGCCAAATCGCGCGTGAGCGCGGATGACGGCCTTGACTTCACTGATCATTTCTGAAGACCTTTCTAAGAGCGGGTGACGCTCTGGGGATCGCTCTATTTTACGGGAGAACGTCGCGGATCACCAGTCGTTGGTGTTCGTTGCGCACGCTGGAGTAGACAATCCGCTTGCCGTCGGGGGAGAAGGACGGGTATGAATCGCGGTAGATGTCTCTGGTGAGCCAGACAAAATGCTGTCCATTGGCGTCGAGCCGCGCGATATCGGACTCGTCGCCGCGAACGGCTTCAAACGCTATAAATCTTCCGTCGCGCGACCACGTTGGGAAGCGATAGATGCCGTTGCCGTCTGTTAACTTTTGGCGGACCAAACCGGTGGGGCGCATCGAGTAGAGATCCCAGCTCCCCTCGCGATATGACGCGAAGACGATCTTGTCGTTCTTGGGCGACCACGCGGGAAAAGCCTCGCGCCAGGGGTCCTGGGTCAATCTCTCGAGAGTGCCCGTGAGCGGGTCGAGCAGATAGAGGTCGGGCCAACCGTCTCGGAAGGATTCGAAGACGATCTTGCCGTCGGGAGACCAAGCCGGGTCCCAGTCGGTGGCGCCGTTCTGCGTCAGCCGGGTGAGGTGAGAGCCGTCAGCGTTCATCATATAGATCTCGTAATTCCCATCGCGGCTGGAGTAGAAGGCGATCTTCGTGCCGTCGGGGGAGAAGCGCGGGCGGAGATCGCTCGCACGGTGCTCTGTGAGGCGCTTGAGATCTGTAGTTGGCGCGAGCGTGAGCAGATATATCTCAGAGTTCCCGTCACGATCAGAGACAAAGACTATCTGTGTACCGTCGGGAGACCAATCGGGGGCCCAGTCGTCAAAATTTCTGAACTGAGCGTGCGTGCCCACGGCAAGCCAGAAGATCAGAACAGCTACGGTCACACACCTTCTCGTCATAGCACCGTGAGTCTACCATCACTGATGGGCGAAGTCAACAGCGTCTCACAAAATTTGACAGAGAGCGGACATCAGGGTATAGTGAGGGCAAAATATGGCTCAAACAGTGCTGATCACAGGGAGCAACAGCGGCATCGGTCTGGCCACTGCGCTCTATCTCGCCCGCCGGGGCTATACCGTCTGGGCGACTATGCGAAACGTAGAAAAATCGGGCGAGCTCCGCGCCATTGCCGAATCTGAGAAGCTGCCCATCGAGATCGCTCAGCTCGATGTCTGCGATGACGCTTCTGTCAAGAGTGCTGTCGAGCGGGTCTTGCAGAAGAGCAGACGGATTGACGTGTTAGTCAATAACGCTGGCTACGGGCTGCGCGGCGCGGTGGAAGAAGTCTCGCTCGACGAGTGGAAAAGACAATTTGAGACGAACTTCTTCGGCGTGATCCGGGTCACTCAAGCGGTCTTGCCCCAGATGCGAGCCCAAAGATCGGGGGCGATCGTGAACATCAGCTCAGTGCTGGGACGCATGGCGATCCCGTTCTCTGGGCCGTATACAGCGAGCAAGTTCGCCCTCGAGGGGCTGACGGAAACCCTGCGCTATGAGTTGGCACCGTTCAATATCAGAGTTGTTCTCATCGAGCCGGGATTTATCGCTACGAATTTCCAACAGAACGCGCAGCTCGCGCAGGGTGCCCAGAGCGAGAACTCCCCCTACACGGTCTTTAAGAAAGCGAGTGGGCGGCGCGTCCAGAGCAATATCTATCGCGCGGCTCCCCCTGAGAAGGTCGCAGAGACGATCTATCGCGCGATCACGCACTCTGCTCCGAAGCTGCGCTACCCCGTGGGGCGCGACGCACGGCTCGTTCTGCCCTTAAGACGGTTTCTGCCCGCAGGGCTGTTCGAGAGAATGCTTACGAAGCAACTGGGGCTATGACTCGCCCGTCGAGCAACTCGATCACTCGATCTGCTCTCTGGGCGACGCGCGGGTCGTGCGTGACTAAGATCAACGTGACGCCGCGCTCAGACTGCAACTCCTTGAGCAGATCCAATACGTACTTTTCGGTTTTGGAGTCGAGGCTCCCCGTGGGCTCGTCCGCTAATATCAGCTCGGGGTTGTTCACGAGGGCGCGGGCCACGGCGACGCGCTGTCTCTCTCCACCGGAGAGCTCAGGCGGTCTCCGATGGGCCCTATCGCTCAGCCCAACGCGTTCTAAAAGCTCTCGGGCGCGGACGTGCGCATCGCGCCGCGCGTGATTGAGCTCCAGAGTCGGGATCAAGATATTCTCTAGAGCCGTCAGCGATGGGATCAAATTATGCAATTGGAAGACAAACCCGACCTTGCGTGCGCGAAAGCGTGCTAAGTCCCCCTTGGGGCGCGTCAGGTCTTCTCCGGCGACCCACAGCTCTCCGGAGTCAGGCGTGTCCAGTGCTCCGATAAGATGCAAGAGCGTGCTCTTGCCCGAGCCTGATGGCCCCCAGATGGCAACGAACTCACCCCGAGCGATCTCTAAGCTGACGCCGTCGAGGGCGCGGGTGCGCCCGTTCTCGTAGGTCTTGACGAGATCGCGCGCGACAACAATGGGCTCACTCATAGCGCAATGCCTCCTGCGGGGAGATCTGTGAGGCGCGATAGGCCGGATAGAGTCCGCCCACCAGTCCCACGCCCAGCGCGATCGCGAGCGCCTGCGCGAAGAGCTCTGGCGCGTAGACTGGGCTGATAAGCCCGCGCACCTGCGGGAGCAGCGTCACCGAGCGGGCCACGCTCCAGCCCAGCGGCGTCCCGACCACAGCTGCCAGAGCACCAAGCACCAGCGATTCCCCTAAGATGAGCTGGAGCACGCGCGCGCGTCGCCACCCAACGGCCCGCAAAATCCCGATCTCTCGGGTTCTCTCAAAGACCGACATGATCATCGTGTTCATCACCCCGATCCCGCCGATCACGAGCGCCAAGAGCGAGATGAGCCAGCTCCCGGCGCGCACCAAGCTCAAGCTCTGATAGTTTCTATTGAACTCTTCGGCTGAGCGCAACGTAATCAACGAGCCTTGGTACTCGCGCTCGACCCGCGCCATGACGTCTTCTACTGAAAAACCCTCGTTCACTCGAACGAGAATGACTGTCAGCTCGGAAGGGCGGTTTTTCAAGTTCTGAAGAGTGCGCAAGGGCAGCAGCGCCCCGCCGTCTTCTAAGAGATTACCCGTCTCGTAAATCCCCACGACCCGAAATCTTTTCAGATCGATCTCGATGGTGTCGCCAAGTTTGATCTTCAATGTGCTCGCGGCGATCTTTCCTAGGAGCACTTCGTCTTCGGCGTATTTAGCAAACGCGCGCCCTTCTAAGAGAGTGACGCCGCCCAGCTCAAACGCTTCGGGTTCGATGCCAATAGTTAAGAAATATGGGTTTCCGGGGAGGCTGGCAAACGTCACGAGCGCGCCCACGGCTTGCCCGATCTCCGGCCAGCGCGCGATCTCGTAGAGTCGTGCCTCGGGGACAGAGCTGAGGACGATCATCGGGGCGTGGGCCTGCCCGATAGAAAAATCTGCTTTTCCGGAGCGCAGCGTCGCGATCAAGTTTTGCTCCATGCCGTTGGCAATAGATCCCAAGGCGATAATTGTAGCGATCCCCAAGCTGATGCCGGCGACGGCCAAGAGACTGCGAACCTTCTGGCGCCAGAGATTTTTGAGAATGAGACTCACAAATGACATAATTTAGAAATTCAAGCTCAGCTGTGCTTGAGCGAAAATCCCCTGTCCAAAGGGCACGGCGATACTGTGATCGAGCCGCCCTGAGTACCCCAGCGTCGCCGAGAGCGTGCAATCGCTCCCGTCGAGGGTCGGAGCACAGGTCGTGCCCAGCTCGTACTCGCCTTGGACACTGATCTCCCATGTCGCGGCGTTCACTGGCTTTTGGTCACGCAGGCCAAGGTCGAGCGAGGCGCGCGCGTCGAAACTGAGCGACAGTTCATCGAGGGGATCCCACGAAGCACGCCCACCCACCTCCAATGTGGTGGTCCGTTCGCGCTCGCTCAGCGCCATCTGCCAGAAGAGATCAGCGCTAGTTTTCCATAGTGAAGCCGGGGTCCAGTCAAGAGAGAGCCGTGCGCGCGGGCGTAGGGTCTGCTTGCTTCCCAGCGTCGGGTGGGTGAGCGTGTCTATGGTCAGCCCCAGTTCCAGTCGGGGTTGAATCTGCTGGCTCAGCGCCCAACTGAGAGAGCCCGTAAACTCTTGCTTGAGCGAGTCGCGTGACGAGCGCATATCAGTCGAGAGCGTATGCCGTGTGCTGAGCGAGCCGGAGAGCACGTTCCATTGGCCGCTGACGCGCCCTTCAGCGGTGAGCGTCAGCGTCCCAGTCGGGGTCGTTCCTCCAATGCTCGTCGCGCGTCGCCCGGAGAGCGCGAGCGTCGGCGAGAGCTTTATATCAGCACGTGTCAGATCGCTGAACTGAATATTGACTGAAGCGTTCTCATCGAAAGAGCCACGCCCGGCGCGCAGACGCGTCGTCTGGGTGTAGCTTGTCGTGAGCCGTCCAAAGCCCAGATTATATTGCCAGTCGCCACTGAGGGTATAGCTGAGATCAGAATCTCCGGGGAGGCGCTGCGCTCCAAACGTCATACGATCTCCTAACGTCACCGAGCCGCGCAGCTTGAGGCTCGGCGTCATCGCCAGTCCAAGAGTGAACCCGAGTCTAGAGTCGAGCAGCGAGCGCCCCAAGCGCGCCAGCGTGAGCAGCCCGTCATACGTCCCCCCAACGGTGATCTCTTGCACGAGAGGCAGAAAACCGACGGGAGCTATCGTGTGATCGCCCTTGAGATTGAGAGTAATTTTCGTTGTATCAAAGCCCACAGAGCGATCTTGAAGATCGCGGTCGGTCAGCTCCACAGCGAGCGTACTGCTGAGCTGAGGGCCGTCGGCCCACGGCCTCCAGCTGGCCCGCACCGTATCGGAGATGACAAACGTGCGCCAGCCTCCAGCTAAGCTCATCACGTGATTGCCGGAGAGCGAAAGAGTGGGCAGGACGGGCCAGGTGGCGCTCAGCGTCAGTCTCTTTGCGTCTTGCCGGCTCTCTTGCCCAATCGCCAAGAACTCCGGCGTGATGCCCTCTAGGAGCGCTGTGATCTCCAGCGAGCCGAGCTTATAGTGAGCAGAGAGCTGAGCGAGCCAGCCGTGATCGGTATTCTTTTCGGGAGAGATGTCTTCGAAGCGAAATTCGTCCCGGCCGTTGAGGCGCGTTTCAGCTTGCGGGTGAGTCTTCACAGCAGGGCCTATCTCCCACAGGGGCATCTCGAACGTAGGAGTCGCGCGCGGGCCGACCCACAGCCCGTCCGGTCGCGCGTTCTTTTCAATCGCTGTGATCTCATACTCTTGCACCAGGGGGGCATCAGAGCCAAGCCGGAAGAGCCCGATCTCCG
Organism: Candidatus Fraserbacteria bacterium; assembly: GCA_037441155.1. Taxonomy (GTDB): domain Bacteria; phylum Bipolaricaulota; class Bipolaricaulia; order RBG-16-55-9; family DRXL01; genus JANXCC01. The sequence goes on along the minus strand of JBBISQ010000037.1, from coordinate 8,809 downwards.
TACCGTACCAAACTTCTGTGTTCTGCACCGCGAGCGCCAGGACTTTCAAATCCGTGACGCGCCACCCGATCTCTCGCCCCTGGGAGATCTCGTAGATGCCCCCTTCTGTAGCAGCGTAGACGGTCGTGTCCGAAGCCGCCAGATCAAGGATCTCTTGACCGCGAAGCTCAGCGATCTCGCTGAACTCTCCCGTTTCGGGGTCGTAAACGATGAGCCCTACATCCGTGCCTAGATAGAGCCTTGTGCCGTCGCTAGAGAGTTTTTTGATCACATCACTTCTCAGTGCCGGGGTGTTGCTCTTCTTGAAGACTTTCCATCTGGCCTTCTCGGTGATCTGGGCCAAGGGGACGCGGGCTACTCCCTCCTTGGTGCCGACCCACACGGTGCCTGAGCGATCAATCAAGACGTCGTTGGTCTCGTTGTGGGGCAGGCCATCTAAACTATAGAAACGCTTCCAGTTGATGGGCTTGGCGAGGCTTTCGAGCACCGACCGGCCAGGTTCGAGCTTCACCATCGAAAGCCCAGAGTCCGTAGCCAAGAGAATCGTGTTTCTCCCAACGGCGATGCCGCGCACGCCCCGCCCGGATAGCCCCTGAGCCGTCGTGAAGCTCTGCCAGCGCGAGCCGTCATAGACGAGCAGGCCGTTCTGATGCCCAAACAAGAGCACACGACGCCCTTCAAACGACACGCCCGCAATAACATTGACGCGATTGCGCTTATTGACCCGCTCGTTGGAGTGATACTCTTTACCGTCACTGAACGATACGGTCGGGAAGATATTTTCAGCATAGCCCAGTTTGAGGTCGGCCGTGAGATCGCCCAGATCGAACTGAGCTGCGAGCCCTACGACCGAGTGGGTGTTGGGCATGGTGCGCAGGCGGTCGCGGTCCTCTGCTGAGGGTGGGGTGTCGAAGGCGCGCAAGGCGTCGAGGGAGAGCTTCAGGAACGGCCACGGCGTCCATTGATACGAGAGCCCCGTAAAGACGCGCTGGTGCTCCGCAAACCCGCCCAGCCCGCCGCGCATCAGTTCGTACTCGATCTTCAGCTCGTCTTTGTCGCCGAGCACATCGTAGGGGGGCAGGAGCAGGAGTGCCCCGGTCTCATAGTCGATCTGATAGTCCTGATCGCGTTTGAGCAGCTTGAACTCTTGCTCGCCCTCGCGCTTGATATAGACGCGCTCGCTGTTTTGGAGCACAGCGAGCCCTAAAACGTACAACCCCCCCGGCACGGTGTAGTCGAACGTGACCCGCACGGCGCTCCGGGGGTTAGCGAAGAATTCTTCTGGGAAGTCGAGCGCGACGATCCCTTGGTCGGGGAAGAGCGCAAACCGAAACTGGGGCAGATCGGGATCGGGCAGAGTGATATATGCCTCTTGGCGCTTGATCTCAACTTGGAAAGTTTCTTCTTTGACGCTCTCTTGCCCAAGATAGAAGAAGCGTCCGCGCCTGGCGCTGTCCAGCGTGAACGCTTCGTCGGGCGTCGCGAGGGTGACGAGCTTGCTCAAGCTCGTCAGAAACCCTTGCTCGTAGTCAGTCCCTTCGGCCAATGGGTATTCTTTGGCGTTCTCGTCGAAGAGATTATGCTCATCGTTGTACTCTTCAATATAGGTGCGAATCTGATCGCGGAGCAGCTCGAAGATGGGGCGCTTCAGCACGAGGAAGTTTGAATTGTTTTCGGTGATGACGCTATAGAGCTCGGCCGCGATCTCCGGATCGGGGTTGTCTTCGATACTCTCGATAAGATAATCTAAGCCGTAGTTGGTGAGCAGGGTGCGCAGATCGCTCGTCAGCTCGAAGCGCAACGAGATGATCGTAAAATCCGGGACATAGCTGCGCAACTGAAAATACTCTAATCCCTTGAGATTTCTCTGGTACGTGGCTTCTACCCAAGGTTGGTCTGGATCGTTGAGTGTGAACTCGACGGTCTGTTGGCTGGTGTTGCCGCGGAACGTCCGGGATTCGGAGACCCCTTCGACGCGGGCGAATTTGCCAGAAAGCTGCATTGTATCTGAGATCTCCCAACTGAAGCGCAGTCCCTTGAGCAAGCGATCCGTCGCGACGAAGTCGGAGCTGCCGGTGCGCATCGAGAAGTCTTCAAACGCTGCTTCGACCCTCTGGGCTTTGTATCCCAGCTTAAAGCTCTGGAGATTATTGGACTTGCGGTTGTCGAGCTGGGCGCTGACGCGCAACACCCCCGAGATCGGCCAGTCAACGTGCACGCCGGCGTCGAGCGTGAGCGCGACATATTGCTCAAAGAGCAACTGATTGGCATAGCCATGTCGGGAGAGCTCGCGCGAGTCTCCCAGCCCGTACTTGACGGTCCACCCCAGCTCGCCAAAATAATTGACTGAGAGTGTACCATCTTCTGCAGGCTCTTCGTCGGGTGGCTCTTGCGCTGATGCTGTGATCGCCAGACCGATGAGGAGACACAAAAAGACCTTCAGTATAGTGTTGAGCTTCTGGTACAGCATCGTGTTATCCCCCTCTTTAATTATTGATGATTCAGAACGAATAAGCAACTGTAACGCTGGGAGAAGCCGGCAATTGCGGATGCATCCGATAGGCCCAATCGAGCCGAATGCTGTTCCATCGTGCTCCTGCTCCTGTAATGAGGGCTACGCCGTCATAGCCGACTCGCATCTGCACCCCGTTGACTGAGATTTCGAACCCCACTCGAATTTCTGGATGACTCAACAGATTCGAGACCTCTGCTGCGGTGGTCAGTCTCACCCGTGGGCTGAACTGCACAACGAGAGCCGTCCCCAGCCGCACAGAGACTTCAGAGCTTCCGAGAAGATTCTCCGTGATGAGAGCCGCGCGGACTGCTCCCAGGCGCACGAGCGCGCCTGCGTCTATTCCCCATTCTGTTCCGAAGTCATCGTGGGAGAGCTTGCCGCGCAGCCCAACAGAAAAGTTCTCTATCCCAAAGGCGACCCCGACTAAGCCGGCGTAGCTGGCATAGCGCGTCTGTTCGCCGGAGGGGTTGCCGAACTCGTTGGTGCTCTCGATGGGGCCGGTATCTATCTGAATAAGCTGAACGCCCCAGCCGCGCCCCGCCCCGGTCAGCACAATGTGATGAATCGTCTCGAACGACCGCTGATAGAACGCAGCGATGGTCGTTCTGTTCAGAAACGCGAGCCCTGCAGGGTTGTAGAAGATCGCGCTCTCGTCGTCGGCGATGGCTGAGAGCGCGCCGCCCAGGGCGATTCCCCGTGCGCTCGTCCCTATATCGAATATGATGGGCACAGCACTGCTGCTGACGGAGAACGCTATCACGCACACGATACACAGTAAGTATTTCATTGATTATCTACGCACGATCAAGAGCTGGGGGGAGCTGGGTCGGCCATCGGCTATCACAAGGGCGAGATACAGTCCCGGCGAGAGCGGCTTGCCCAAGGCATCGCGCAGGGCCCATTGAAACCGTTGGCTCTGGGGAGAGAGCGCCTGAGAGTAGACAGGTCTGCCGACAAGATCGAAGATCTTCAGTTCGACGGCGGCGGGGGTCCCCAGAGTTGAGTAGAAGAACGTCACAGACTGGGAAGCGGGGTTGGGGCCGAGCTTGAGCGCCGGGCGGTCTGCAGTGAGCTGCAGCCCCAGCGTCTCGAAGCCTCGGTCAGCCTGGAGCTTGCCCGCCCCCCATGCCGTCGCCGGACCGCTCGTGGTGAACGCGTCTTGGAGCGCCGTCCGTGTGAGAGTATCGAGAATCTCTTGGGCGCTCAGGTGGGGCTGGGCCTGCAAGAGCAGAGCGATGGCTCCGGCGACGTGCGGCGCGGCCATAGACGTCCCCTGCATGGCCGCGTATGCTCTTCCGGGCAACACGAGCTTCTCGTTGCGAGAGAGTTCAGAATCTCTCGCGAGCGCCGAGACGATCGCCGTCCCTGGGGCGGTCAAATCGGGCTTCATGCGTCCGTCGCGGGTCGGCCCACGCGCTGAAAATGTTGCGAGCTGCCCCTCGCTCTGGGCGTTTGTGAATCTGTGGGGCTCGCCGTCGGCTCCCTGCCAAAAGATCTTCGTCGTGTACGCCCCAACAGCGATGACTTCCTTCGCGGTCGCCGGCTCGGTGATGGTAGAGAACGAGTCGCCTTGGGGGAAGTAGCCCATGGTTGCGAGTCCCGGCCAGGCATCGAATCTCCCCCCTGTGCCCCCTTGGTCAGACAGCGTGATAGACCACGGTGAGCCCGGTTGAACTTCTTCGAGGGAGATCGCGATCGCTCGGTCCCTGTTGCGCGGGTCAATCCCCCCGCCGGAATTGTCAATCTCGACCGAGCCGTCGGGGGTGTTCTGAAACTCGCCTTGGCCGCGTAACGCTAATATTGTCTGAGACGGCCCCTTGATCCCCGGTGATGTCACCGAGACCGTAAAATTGGCTGAGCCCGAATACCAAATGCTCACGTATGCTGTCTCTTCGGTGGGGATAAACGTGAAGGTGAACGCTTCTCGCGGGCGCAACTGCCCCCCAATATGAACGTTCTGATCGCCCTCGTTTCCCGCGGAGGCGACGAGGGCTCGGCCGGGACGCTCCACGAAAGCCTCTAAGCTCTGCTCGAAGAGACTGGTACCGTCGTGCGGCCCGAAGTGTCCGCCCAGACTCAGATTGACGACGGCGGGCTTGCCCAGCCATTCGGCCTTGTCAAACACGTACCGCACAGCTTCGACGATGTCTGTCGTGAAATAGCTCGTCTTGACGAAGATGATCTCGGCGTTGGGGGCCATGCCCACAAAGGTCCCATCAGAAGTTGAGCCGTCGCCGACGGCGATCCCTGCGACGTGGGTGCCGTGGCCTTCACTATCGCGCTCGTTGACAAGCGCGCTCTGAGTGCGCAGGGCTGACTCGATCTCTTCGCGAGTGTATTCGGTGCCGAATGGGACTTTTCGCGGGCTGCCGAAGAACCCTGTCTCCGTCTGATCCCACAGCCAGAGAATCCGCGAAGATTCTTCGAAGCCGTCGCCATCACGATCTACGCGAAAATCCCGATGCGTCCAGTCAATACCCGTATCGACGAAGCCGACGATGACCCCTTGGCCGGTAGCGCGAGGATTTGTCTCATGCAAGAAGCGCCCGCCCACAGCGGGAACGCTCTGGTCAATGTGCGCCTCCACGCGATAATCGGCTTCAATGAAGACGACTTCGGGGAGCCGGGTGAGTTCTCTCAGTTCGGTTGGAGTAACGCGGGCGCTGAAGAGATTGGGAGCCAGAGGGCGTAGGGGCAATCCGGCAAGCGTCGGCCGAGGCCCCTTCGTCTTGATGAGGACGCCCACCTCTGTCCCTTGTTCTTGCTCTTGGGCACTGAGGGGCAAAGAAGATGAAGGGCTGTAGACTGCAGCTATATGAGCGAAGCGCATCAGATTCAAGTGGGGCTCGCGCCGCACGCGGTTTGACAGCAGCTGCAAGAACGGATCAAGCTTGGCCTGTGAGCCCTCAAACGATTGGCGTGCAGGGTGCGTATCGGTTGGCGAGATATGTTCACTCTGCGAGAGCGAGGGTGCGCTCACGAACACGAGGGCAGCAACGAGAACGCTCCACAGGAGCACCCAAGCGTCGGATCGCAGATGCGTCGCTCTTCTCTCTCTCAAATTCACTCTTTCAGCGTTCAAGGTATCTCGTGGGATGTTCGATTATAGCCGGAGGAGCTCTGTGGGGCAAGTTGCAGCGATCCCCAGCTTTATGATAGAGTCTTTTACACCCTCTCCGTGAGGGAGCAAAGGAGGCTCTATGGCACAGCGTGATTTTTTGCTTGTCCCTGGCCCGGTCAACGTCCCGCGCCGTGTCGCCTTGGCTGAAAGTCAAGAGATGCTCTATCACCGTGGGGAGGAGTTCGCCGAGCTCTTACGGAGAGTAGACACCAAGCTCAAGAGAATCTTTCGCACGGAGAACACAATTCTCTACTTTACGTCCTCGGGCACGGGGGCGATGGAGGCGTGCGTCGCGAATCTCCTCAGCACCAAGGACGAGGTGATCGTCGTTGAGGGCGGAAAATTTGGGCAGCGGTGGCGCGAGATCTGTCACGCATTCGGTGTGCAGCATCACGTTATTCAGATCGAGTGGGGCAAGGCGGTGCGCCCCGAACAGATCGCCCAAGCCCTTGACGCGCATCCCCGAGCGAGCGCCGTCTTCACGCAGCTCTCGGAGACCTCGACGGGCACGGTCTATGATATCGAAGGGATTGCCAAGATTACCAACGCGCGCGATGTGCTCTTGGTGGTGGACGCGATCAGCGGGTTGGGGGTCGTCCCGTGCGAGCCCGATCGATGGGGTGTGGACTGCGTTGTCGCGGGTTCGCAGAAATCGCTGATGGTTCCGCCGGGGCTGGCGTTTGTGAGCGTGAGCAAGCGGGCATGGCAGCGCGTCGCAAGATCCGATCTGCCCAAATACTATTGGGATTTCCAAAGTGCCCGAAAGAATCTCTATTTCACCCCATTCACCCCAGCGATCTCCCTCATCATGGCGCTCGATGAGGCGCTCGATATGATTCTCGAAGAGGGCCCTGAGAATCTCATAGCGCGCACGGAGCTCTATGCTCAAGCGACGCGAGCAGCTGTGCACGCTATGAACTTACGACTCTTCAGCGAGCGGCCAGGGCCGGTTTGCACTGCTGTCTATGTCCCTGCGGGCTTCAGCAGCAAAGAGATCCTCGAGACGCTCCGAAAAGAGTTTCAGATAAAGATTTCAGGTGGGCAAGATCACTTGAAGGGGAAGATCTTGCGCATCGGGCACATTGGGGGGATCAGTGCGAGGGACGCCATTGGGGCAATAGCAGCCTTGGAGCTGGTACTGCACAAGTTGGGGCATACGTTCGAGCTGGGGGCGGGCGTGCGTGCCGCACTGGAAATATTCGCCAAGAAGAATAAGGAGGGAATATGCGCTTCATTGCAGTGATCGTTGCTCTCGTTGCAGGAAGTGCTCTTGTCGTGCAGGCCCAAGACGAGCCGCCGGCTGTGCACTTTGGCCAGTTGGTGCTGGGCGGCTCGGTCGGCGCGCTCGTCGGCGGCGTCGGGGGCGGGTTGGCGGCTTACGGCATCTGTCGAGCGACTACCGCCCCAGGGCCGTGGGCTGATTTGGCGTGCTTAGCCGGAGCGATGCTCTTTGGCTATCTGCCTGGAATCCCCATCGGGGCGACGGTTGGGGTGAGCATCACAGGGAGCTTCCAGAAAGTCCGAGGGAACGTCGTGTTTGCGCTGGTGGGAGCAAGTTTGAGTGGGGCGGTGGCGTTTTTCGCATCTGATTGGGCGCTCCGTGCCCTGAGTCAAACGCCGCAGGCTCAGCAAATTGTAGACTTTCTTAGGCCGATTGTGCTCTTCGGTGTCATCCCCATCTCGGCCGGCTGGGGCGCGGCGTGGGGGTACTCTGCTGGAGCTCAGAAGGCTCCGGACTGAGATTCACGGCACGCTCAGGCAGAGAGTGAGCCGACGCGCGAGGAGCGGGTCGTAGTGCAGGGTGAGTTCGCGCGTCTGCGTAAGTATCTCGAAGGCGATCTGTCCGCCGACGCCCTCGCCGCGCGAGGGGCTGAGCGACAGCAGGGGGTTTGCCAGCGCACCGGTCGCCACGCTGCGGGTACGCTCGGTGCCGTCGGGCTCTTCTGCCCAGAGCACGGCTGAGCTTGCCAGCTGAAAGTCAGTAATCGCCTCGAAAAAGACCTCGACGACCACAAAGCGATGCTCAAGGGCTGACCTCCAGCGCCCGATCTCTGTGGTCGTCCAAATCGAACGCACGCTCAAGCGGAGCATACCGTTATCAGTCTGTTCGCGCGGGCATGGCGCAGTCTTCGGCGATGGAGCTGATGGTGCGGCCAAGGCTACTGTGTGAGGCACGACGGGCTCTTGAGGCGGAGCAAGCGTCTGATTTACTGTTGGAGGCCGCTCAGGATGACGATAGAATCCTATGTACCACAAGAGCGCGATCATCCCGATCACAGAGAATATCAGAATGACTCGAGAACGCACAGTGTATCACCCTCGTGTACGAGTCTACTTCCCTTCGATAGTAATAGAGATTACTGGAGAAGAGAAGGGTACTCTGTCCCTTTCCCAGGGGGAGTTGATGACCTTGTTGTGATACTGTCGTTGCCATGCCATGGAGCTTATCTGTGATGGTGTAGCAAGAGAATCCAGAAGTCAGAGCAAATCGGTGTGAGTTTTGGGGGCAGCGTGCGGGGCTCCCAAAAGGCTCGTTCGGAGACCATCTTCTCACCTCGTGCTTTGTCAACGATCCGGCCGTTTGGTATGCTGGCATTTGCTAAGATGGCCTAGAGGAGGAATGTCTTATGGCAAAGCGAGCCCCCAAAGTGACGCGTATCTCTGCTACCAGAGCGAAGACTCGCTTTGGCGAACTGATTCGCAAAGTGCGCCAGGAAGAGTACATCATCGTCGAGCGCGGCGGGATTCCCGTCTTAGGTATCCTCACTGCTGACGAGCTGGAGGACTATCTCGATCTCCGCGATGAGCCTCTGAAGGCTCAAATCCGGCGAGGATATCTAGAGTATAAAGCGGGCCGAGCCCGCCCTGTGGAGCAGGTTCTTGCTGAGGTGCGCTGCTCCTCAAAGCGCTGATGTCTCCTCCCTATCGGGTTCTGAGCACCTCACGTTTTGAGCGCGATTATAAGACTTTAGCGAAGCGCACCCCGCAGGTGATCTCCCTCGTGGAAGCGATGGTGAGGATCTTGCAGCAAGACCCTTACAATCGCAGCGGACGATATGGGATTAAGAAGCTCAAAGGGGTGAAGAAGGGGGAGGGGCAATGGCGGATCGCCTTGGGGAATTACCGGCTTCGCTACGACATCTTTAAGCAAGATGTGGTGCTCTACTCCTGCA
>JBBISQ010000036.1:0-16631 GCA_037441155.1 Candidatus Fraserbacteria bacterium | reverse complement strand
CCGCAAACGGAGTTCAAGACGGTGCGACACACGCTCCCCATGCTCAGTCTAGCGAATGCTTTCTCTGATGAAGAAGTCCGCGAGTTCGACGCCCGCGTGAAAAAGCTCGCGGAGAGAGATCAGATCGAATACGTCGCTGAACCCAAATTCGATGGGCTGGCCGTCGAATTAGTCTACGAAGACGGGATCTTCGTGCTTGGCTCGACCCGCGGCGACGGTGAGACCGGCGAAGACGTCACTGCGAATCTCAAGACGATCAAGAGCATCCCGCTGCAACTGCGCAAACCCACAGATCTCCCTATCCCTCACAAGCTCGAAGTCCGCGGTGAAGTCTACATGGAGATCGAAGATTTTCGCAAGCTCAACGAAGCGCGCGAGAAGGCCGGAGAGCCGCTCTTTGCCAACCCGCGCAACGCCGCCGCCGGGTCTTTACGACAGCTCGACCCGAAGATCACCGCCCAGCGACGTCTCTATATGTTCTGCTACGACGTGGGCCAGACCGTTGGCATAGCATTTCACACGCAAGAGGAGCTGCTGGCGACGCTGCCCCGCTATGGGCTGCGCGTCTGCCCCATCTATAAAGTCTGCAAGAGCATTGACGAAGCCTTGGAGTTCTATCGCGAGATGCAGGAGCGCCGTGAGGAGCTGCCCTACGAGGCCGACGGGATCGTCATCAAAGTCAACGATTTTCGGATTCGTGAGATTGTCGGTGAGGTCTCGCGGAACCCACGCTGGGCCATCGCGTATAAGTTCCCGCCCAAGCAGGCCACAACGCGCGTGAAAGATATTATCGTTCAAGTGGGCCGGACGGGAAAGCTCACGCCCGTAGCAGTCTTGGAGCCTGTCCCTCTAGGCGGCGTCACCGTCCGGCATGCGACGCTCCATAATCAAGACGAGATCGAGAAGAAAGACATTCGCATGGGGGACTGGGTGCTCATCCAGCGGGCCGGGGATGTCATCCCCGAGGTCGTTCACTCTATCACCAGTCGGCGCACGGGCACAGAGAAGCGATTCACCATGCCGGAGCGTTGCCCCGTCTGCGGCGATAGGGTCGTGCGCTTGCCCGAGGAAGTCGATTATCGTTGTGTCAACATCTCGTGTCCAGCGCGATTGAAGGAGAGCATCTTGCACTATGCGTCGAAAGGGGCCGCGGACATCGAGGGTCTGGGCGAGCGCTGGGTTGAGGCATTGATGCACGCTGGGTTGGTGAAAGAGATCCCCGATCTGTACAAGCTGAAAGAGCGCGTCATCGAGTTAGTGCGCCTCGAACGGATGGGACCGAAACTCGCAGAGAATCTCCTCAAGAGCATTGAGAAGAGCAAGGGGATCTCCCTGGCGCGGTTTCTCTATGGGCTGGGGATTCGGCATGTAGGGGAGCATCTAGCCGAGCTCTTGGCGCAGCGTTTTCGCGGCTTAGAAGCGCTCATGAACGCTTCTGAAGAGGAGCTGCTCGCGGTCGAGGAGGTCGGCCCAACAGTCGCGCAGAGCATTCTTTCGTTCTTTCAAGACGAGCGCAACCGCGAGATGATCCGCAAGCTCCGCGAAGCGGGCGTCCAGATCATCGAAGAGATAAGTTCGCCCAGATCTGGGCCGTTAGCCGGCAAGACCTTCGTCTTCACGGGCACATTGAAGAGCATGACTCGTGCTCACGCTGAAGCTCTCGTGAAAGCCGCTGGAGGCCGGGTCTCTTCGAATGTCAGCCGCAAGACCGACTACGTCATCGCTGGTGAAGAGCCGGGGTCTAAGTTAGAAAGAGCACGGGCTTTGGGCGTCACCGTGTTGTCTGAAGAGGAGTTCCAAAAACTTATAAAAGAGGTGTAGGGGCATGGCATACATGCCCCTACACACAGTTTTAACCCGGCCAGCAGCTGGCTGTGTCGAAGCCGCTCGCTTGTGCCGGCACACACAAGCGAGTGAACTCCTCAAAGGGCAGCAGGGATTCATTGCGAGCGTGCTTGATGATGAACGGGTTGCTGAACGGCAGATAGAACCCGGGAACACGAGCAATGCCCGTAATGAAGATGAAGATGGTATTCGTCTGAGTGCGCTCTGGGGTACCGTCGTTGTTGACGTCGAGCAAGAGCTCGATGCGGGCAGCCGAGACGGTGTCGCTGAGCTGAATAGTGTAGATGACGCGCCCGTTGCTGCGCACCGAGCCGCTCAGCGTGATCTGGCTGAGTTGCTGAGTGATCTGCGGGACGGGCTGCGCTGTAGCTGCTCTCTCGGTCTGCACCCCGACGCCGTCAATCGTCCCGTTTACAGCGAGCGAGATCTGATAGGGTCTGTCGCTGTTCCAGCCCGTTGCGCCTTGGACGATGAAATAGAGCTTATCCGTCCCAAGGATGAAGAGTCCTCCGGCCCCCAGAGGGATATACGGGCGTGGTGTCGGTGTTGGTGGCGTGCTTGCCGTCTGCACAGTGACGCTTTTAGGGAGGGAAGCTGTCAGCCCTTGGTCGTCGGTCACGCGCAAGAGCACGGTGTAGGTTCGCGCTTGAGTGAACGTGAACGTCACGCGCACGCCCTGCGCATCGAAGCGTCCGTTGCCGTCGAAGTCCCAGTCATAGCGCACGATGCGCCCGTCGGGATCAGTCGAGCATGACGCGTCAAACGTGACGGCCTGATTGACGATAGGATTGGTCGGGCTGAACGTGAAGCACGCCGTAGGCGCTCGATTCTGCGGAGGCGCGCTCGTGCCGACTTGGAAGCTCGTGAACGCGCTCGTCCACGTCGCCGATGGCGCGACGCTCTGGATACGACGAGCAAGCTCTGCTCGGAACGCTTCGGGGTTCAGCAACGCTGTGCTCTGCATGCCGTCGAGCCCGAGATTGACAGCTTGGGTGATCGCGACAGCATGGAGATACTCAGTGCCCTCAGGGCCGGTGATCGCAAGCGTATATGCTCCATCGGGCAGGGTGTACGTCCCCGCGTTTAAAAGATTCTGTCGCGAGAACGCGTTGGGGAAGACTTGTGAGACCCGGCCCGCTGGATCGACGTCGAAGACGTAGACGTACGCTTGCGCTCCGATGCGCAAGAAGATCTGCAGTCTCTCACCGATGCGATAGCTGGTCTTGTCGGTGCTAATAGAGATAGAGAGTTGGCTTGGTGTCGAGCCACGCACGGTGATCTGACGGCTGTTGTTCGTCTCATTGGACTCAGGGACTTGGCGCAGGGCGTCAGCGGTGACAGTGAATGTCTCTGAAGGGCTGTTGAGCCGTCTGGGGAAATCGACTCGCACGGAGGCTCCGGCGCGCAGTCCGGTGAGCGTCTGTCGGCTCGTTCCGGCGCTGTCTTGCAGCTCGACGACGAACGTCCCAGCGTCAGCGGTTCCGATATTGCGCACGATGGCTGTCAGCGTGAGCGGGCTGCCCACAGACGGATCTCGCGGGAAGTAATCGAGAGAATCTACAGTGAGATCAGGCAAGCGCGTCTCGGCCAAGGCGTCAATGCGCACTTGGGTCGAGTTATTGGCTTCGTTCGATTCGTCGACTTGGTTGGTGATGTCAGCGGTGATCGTAAAGATCTCGGTCGCGTTGTTCTGTCTTCTGGTGAACGAGAGCGAGATGGCGCTTGTTGCACCCAACCCTGAGATTGTCCGTCGGTCTTGCCCGGCACTATCGCGAGTTTCAACGATGAACGGCCCGGCATCGCCGTCGCCTTGATTGCGGACGACGACCGTGAAGTTGACGTTCTCGCCGAGGCGTGGAGTGCGCGGCGTCCAATCGACTCCCGCGATGGTGAGATCAGGCTTGCGCGGCGCTTGCGGCTGTGCGTCCACACGAATCTGCACGGAGTTATTCGTTTCATCGAGCTCGTCCACTCGGTTGGTGGCGTCTACGGTGATCGTGAAGAACTCAGTCGTAGTATTCACTCTGCGGGTGAAGCTGACTGGCACCGTGCTCCCAACAGAAAGCCCTGACAGGGTCTGGCGGGCGGTTCCGGCGCTGTCGCGCACTTCGACGATGAACGATCCAGCATTGGTTTGCCCTTGGTTGCGCACTACGATAGAGAGTGTGACGTTCTGACCGACCGTCAGTGTGCGCGGCGACCAGTCCGTGCTTGCGATCGTCAAGTCGGGTTTGAGCGTCGGCTGCGTCGCGGTGACACGTAGCTCGGCCGAGTTATTGGTCTCGTTGGATTCGTTCACTTGGTTGGTCGCGTCAACGACGACGGTGAAAGTCTCTGTTGCTTGGTTGACGCGACGAGCGAACGAGAAGCTCGTCGAGCCTCCGGCGTTGAGACCCGTAATATTGCGACGATCTGTTCCGCCGCTGTCGCGGATTTCGATGACGAACGGGCCAGCATTGGCGTTCCCGATATTGCGCACGATCCCGCTCACCGTGACGAAATCCCCGACACGGGGGTTAGACGGACTATAAGTGAGCCCGCTCATAGTGAGATCGGCTTGGCCGGGCGGTGGGCTGGACTGAGCAAGATTGAGCCGTCCAGAGCCAAACTGTAGCGGCGAGCCCATCGGGACGGCATCGCTCTTCAGACGCGCTTCGAGCTGCCCTGCCGTCAGAGACGGATTTTCTGAGAGCAAGAGCGCCGCTGCCCCGGCGACATGCGGGGTCGCTGCCGAAGTGCCGGGGAATTCTGGGTACGTAAACGTTGAGACTCGGTCAGGGCCAACGAGATCGGGCTTGGAGAGCCCGGCATTGGTTGGCCCTTGCGAGCTATACGGGGCAATTGGGCCGGTCGTCCAATTCTGACGATTCACGGCGCCGACGGTCAGAGCGTTGGGAGAATCCCCCGGCGCAATGATGCTGCCCGACGGGACAGCGTATTCTATATCGTGATTGAGACTGAAGAGCGAGAACGTCCGTGGGGCAGGGGTACCGTCAGCTTTGATCTGAATGTGATACGTTCCAGGGACGAACGATTGATAGAAGAGGCTCTCGATGGGAGGTTCGGTGCCCGACTGGATGCGCTGCGACGCAGCGACCTGGGTGCCACTGCTGTTGAAGAGATAGAGATCGTAATCGTTCGCTGAGGCGGGCCAGTCGTTCCACGTGAGAAAGACCCCGATCTGATCTCCAGCGTTTACCGTAATAGTCAGCGACTCGTCGCTGCCGGAGAACTCGTGCCACTTGTTGAAGTTCGTATCGCGGAACGTCCCCTGCCAATGACGACGGGCATAATTGCCCGCGGCGTTGACCCACAGCACCCCGCGGCTGCGGGCATCAGCGACAATGTTATTAATGACTCCTGTGCCGTCATAAAAATTCGTGTTGAACCAGCCCACGGAGTGATTGATAATTTTTGCCCCTTGACGGATCGCTTCTTCTTTGGCGTTTTCTAGGTCAACTTCATCGCCGACTTTCATCAAGATGAGTTGGGCTTGGGGAGCCATGTCGTAGATGATCTCAGCGACGGCGGTGCCGTGGTTGGTCCCGGCTTCGATCCCGGTGTTCGTATAATCGAACGTCTGGATGCCGCCGGGGAGCTCCCCACGGCTCTGGGCAGCTGTCAGTCCTTGGAAGCCCAAGTCAATCACGGCGATCTTGACGCCCTGGCCGCGAAACCCCATCGAGTGATAATTCGATGCCCCCGTGAGGGCCACTCCTTCACTGACAACGAGGGTTTGAGGGACAAGCGGGGGCCGGACAAACTGTACCACGCCGCTGGCTGCTACCAAAGAGGCGCGCAACAGCCCCAAGTTCATGGGGATCTGGACTTTCCAGGCGTATTTCGAGGTCGCGACGACCTGACCCCGCATGAGCGCGATTTGTCTCTTGAGCAGCTCTTGAGCAGTAGGGTCACGACTGACGCTCTCAGGGACTTGAAAGATCACGATAGCTGTGTTGCCCAAGACTGGCACGCGGAACTGGGCTGCCGCTTGGGCCGCAGCTTGTGCTTGTCCCTGCTCGGACAGCTTGAAGATCTGCTCCAGCACGCTGTCAATTCTGGAATCGTGCTCCAGGCGGGCCACGCTCTTAGGGTCAGAGGGCTCTTGGGTCAGGCCCACCGTGCCGAGCAGCACCAAGACGCCCCCGCACAACAGCCACAAGAGATACTGATGTCTACGCATTGTTTCTCAGCTCCTTTACAGCCCCGGCTGGGAAGGGGGCCGGACGAGTTTCACTGCCGGATCGCTCGCTAATGACACCAACTGATGGATGGGCACGAGCACGCGCATCAACCCCGAGGGCGAGCGCGCTTCAATGAGAATATTATGGGTCGGGGCGAGCTGCGCCTCGGGAGAGACTAACTCGACGATCACCCGCACCCGTAGGCCCCACAGCTCTAATTTGTGTTGAGGAGCAAACTCGTACCAATCGGGCATGAGCATTAACGCATAGAGCACGGAATCTAAGCGAACGCCCTCGGGGGGCTTTGGGGGCTTGACCCCCGGAACGACGGTCAGCTCTTCCGTTGTCAACGGGAGCATGGGGTCAGATAGGATCGCGAGCTGCACGAGGCCCCGTCCGATCTCGTCGAGGATCGCTGCCGCGCTCACAGTCGTCTTGGGAGAGACGATCAGCTCGTAGCTACCGCTCTGTGCTGGACGCAGATTATACTTGGAGAGCAGCCCCTCAGCGCGCAACCACAGAAGCTCCCCGTCCACGAACAGATGGGGAAAGACAAGGCGTTCGCGCTCGTTCTCCGGGGTGCAATCTGGGCACGGCTGGGTGCCGAGAAAGTACGTGACTTTTGTCCCGTGAGCGATCCGCACGGAGAACCCTGCGCGCTTCGCTGATTCAATGATCTTTGCTAGATCGCTCTCAATCGTGGGGAGCGCGACACGATAGAACTTGCCCGCTAAGAGAATTTGGTCGGCTTCCTCCCGAAAGAGGGTCAGTGAGAACGCCATGAGAAATACTGCTGGTGCGAGCGCGAGAACTCTGAGCATAAGGCTCCTTTCTATTTCTTCAGCCGCTTGGCGATGTTCTGGGCGATCTGAGCCCATTCGGTAGCGCTCACCGTCTGGTCGATGTAGCTTGTCAGCGTCTGCGGGATCAGGGGGTTGCGTGCGAGCCGCACCTGCACGGCAGACTTGATCGCGTTGGCGTCCTCGAGCTTGCCCCCACCGCGCACGTAGTCTTCTAAAGCTCCCGCAGCTTCGGTGATCGTCGTGTCCACGGCTTCGAGGGTGAGCTTGAGCGTCACCGTCCCGAACCGAATCGTCAGGTTGATCGTCACACCCTTGCTGGCCAACAGTGTTTTTACTTCTGATAGGGTCGTCTTACGCTCTACTAGATCGTCGTTGATGACGTCGAGGGGGATGCCCTTCGTTAACCCCTCGAACGTCTTGTCCACGAGCATCGTGACGGGAAGCTCTTCTACCAGTGCCCGCCCGATGATCTGCAAGACCCCTTCGCGCAGTGAGATCGGGGCGGCAGTCTGCTTCAGGCGCTGACAGAGCTTGAGCGCCGTTTCAGGGGTGATGCGTTTATCAGCGAATCCTTTAGCAAAGGCCGTCTGCAACGTCTGGAGATCGGAGACCCCCAGCTCGACAAAGCATTTATAGACGTCTTCCGGGGTGGGCTGGGCTTGGACAGTCCCTATCATAAATCCCAAGATCAGAGCACCGATCAGAAATCTCATGGTTGTTCACCTCGTGGTGTTACGTACAGCACTGAGTTGATCTTATCATCGAACGTATGAACGAATTCCGTTGCTCGCGGGTCGTAGACCCATCGGGTGCCGTCCACAAGAAAGCCGTACTCATACCGACCGGGTTTCATATCTTTGGGGAGTCGGATCCACCAGATGCCATTGCGATCGGGGCCGTTCATGGGGACAGGCTCCCACAGGGTGAACTGACTGGCTAAGCTGACGCTCTTGGCGTTTGGGTAGACCAAGCACAAGACGGTGGGATCATGGCACGGCGCGACTGAAAGGTTCAGTCCCACCCACAGGCCGATCACGAAGACCGCGGCGACAGCGGCGGCACTCAGCCCGACCAGACCCCACCGCGGTCGCGGAGTCACCCGGCTCTCCGGAAGCTCTTCGATGATCTCATATTCCAGATCGGCGATCCGATCGCGATGGCTCTGGGCATATTGAGTCAGCGTCTCTTTGAGCAGGGCTTCGAACTCGTGTTCATGCATGGCCTGTCACTCCTTTCTGCTCTAAAATACGCTTCAGCTGCGATTTCGCTCGATGGAGCCGCGTCTTGACCGTCCCTTCGGGCAGCCCCAGGACGTGCGCGATCTCCTTGTAGTCCAGATCGGCGTAATAGCGCAGCACGAGGGGCATTCTGTACGCAGGCCCAAGCTGGTCTATCGCCTCCCGGATGATCTGCGTGCGCTCTTGCTGGGCGAGCTGCTGTGCCGGGTCATTCCCTTTGGTCAATCTCGAGAGATGTTTCAAGGGGGCGAAGAGCCGTTCCCGCCGCAGCTTGTTCTTGCAGACGTTGGCGGTCACGGCAAAGATCCACGTCGAGAATCTCTTGTCGAGGTGGAACGTGTGCAGCCCCTCATAAGCGCGGATAAAAGCATCATGGGCGGCATCCTCAGCATCGGCGGGATTGCCCAAGATGCCGAGGGCAATCCCGAAGACCGCATCTTTGTAGCGTCTCACGATTTCACCCCAGGCGTCCACATCTCCGTGGAGCGCCCGCTGTATTAACTCCAGCTCCCCCTCACCCATGCGACCTCCCTTCGGACGAATTATATACAGACTTAACAGACCAAAGTTTCACAGTCTATTTTATCAAGATGATGCAAGGGTGCCCGCCTCACCGTGACGACATCTGTCTTCTGATAAGCAGACAAAGCATCCTCAGACCTCCGACGGCCTTCCTTCCCTTGCATATACTCCTGCCCTATAGTCACACCGAAAGCTTTACGGCTGGCTCAGGAGGTACGCTATGATTCGAACCGTGACGCGACGCCCTGAACGAATCTCGCTGCTCCTTGCGCTCTCAATCTCTTTAAGTGGTTGCACTCTTGCCCAAGCCCCCTTGGCTCTCTTCACCGCCACCCCGACAACCGGAGAAGCCCCGCTGACCGTCAGCTTCGACGCCTCCGGATCGAGTGACCCCGACGGCACTATCTCCCAGTACGAATGGGACTTCGATAACGACGGCACCGTAGATGCCACCGGCGCTACTGCTACCCATACGTACACCAACCCGGGTCTCTACGCCGCCGTCTTGACCGTCACCGATAGCACGGGGCTAAAAAGCTCGTTTGCGCTCTTCATCACCGTGTTGGAGACAAGCATCTTCTTCTCGTCCAACCGCACCGGCGACGTAGAAATCTTCAAGATGAACGCTGACGGCACCAGCCAAGCCCAGATTACGAACTCTCCGGGGAACGACGTATGGCCCGCCCTCGCCCCCAACGGGCGTCAGCGTGTAGCCTTCACCAGCGATCGCACAGGGGATTTCGAGATTTTCTCGATGTTGCCCAACGGCACCTTCCAAACAAACCTCACCCAGCAGACCGGCAGCCAGGAGATCCAACCAACATGGTCTCCTGACGCGACGAAGATCGCCTTTGCGACAAATCGCGACGGGAATTTCGAAATCTACACAATGAATGCCGATGGGACGAACCAAGCCCGTCTGACGACCGTCACCCCCAAACACGCCTTCGCCCCACGCTGGTCGCCCACCAACCCCAATCTTTTGATCTTCGTGACGACTAACGACACCGCCCCAAACGCCCTCGATATCTGGAAGATCAACTCTGATGGCACAGGGCTGACCAATCTCACGAATCGTCCAAGTTTCGATGATGGCGCTCTCTCGCCGATCGCAGGGTTTCCCTCGCCGCCCAGCTGGTCGCCCGATGGGACGAAGATCGCGTTCACGTCCAACCAAACGGGCAGCTTAGATATCTTCGTGATGAACGCCGACGGGTCAAGTATCGTCAGTCTGAATACATTTGCGTCGTCGAGCACGGCCAATCTGGGGACATCAGACGAGTTTGACCCGCTCTGGCTTCCCAATGGGAGCGAGATCGCGTTTGTCTCCGACCGAGATGGGACGTATCAGATCTATAAAGTCAATCTCTCGACAGGCGCGGTGACTCGGTTGACAAACACAGCGATCAATGTGACACCCGCCAAGAGATAGACAACCCAATCTCCGAGCTGCACGTAGAGCGTCGCGTGATCCTGCAAGAGTATCGTCTCTCGCAGGGTCTGCTCTTTTTCGGAGCGGGTTGCTCTAAGAATTCTCCCATAGGGGTCGATCACCCCAGAGATGCCGCCGTTGGACGCTTGCACGGTGTAGCGCCTGGCCTCGACGGCACGAAAGACCGCTTTGGCAAAGTGCTGCTCCAGCGCTTTCGACCCCTTAAACCACGCATCGTTGGTGATGATCAAGAGCGCTTGCGCGCCGTTTCTGACAAACGCTCGGCCGATCTGGGAGAAGATCGACTCGAAGCAGATGGGGGTGGCGAGCCGAGCCCCTCGCCCATCCCCCGCAGGGGGGAGGATGAGCGGACGAAACCCTTCCCCCGGCGTGAGCGCTCCCAACGGCAACGATCCAAGAAGACCCCCTCGCAGCAGCCCGATCATGGGGAAATACTCGGTGCTGAAGGGAACAAGCTGGACCTTGTCGTAGAGATCAGAGATTGTCCCATCGGGGACGATCAACGCTGCTGTGTTAAAGAGCTTCCCGTCACGAGAGTCGATCGTCCCCAGAATAAGCGCAGTCTCTACGCGCCGTGCTTGGTGTTGATAGGGCTCAAGGAGGTCTGGCTGGCGCAGGAGATACGCGGGCAGGATCGACTCCGGCAGGAGCACCAGATCGAGCTCTCCCGTCAGGCGCTCGAGCTGAGAGAGATAGAGATTCTGAATATATGAGAGCTGTTCTGGGTCGCTGCGGGCGCGCTGCGGGACGTTGGAGTGAATGAGAGCAATGCGGAGTGGAGGGCCCTCGACCCGAGAGAGCAGTTGAGAAGCGCCCCAGCCCCAATCGAGCACAATGAGCCCTACAGCGAAGACCCCATACGCGAGACGCCGAGACGACAGCGCGCGATAGAGAAGCACATTCACAAGCACGATGAGAAACGAAATCCCCCACGTCCCCGCCAGCGAAGCGATCTGAATCAACTGGGGATACTGCCAGAGGGCATCGCTCAGAAAGCCCCAGGTGAACCCGAACTTCGTCAGCGAGCGCAGATATTCTAAGATCACCCAGAGAGCGGGGATGAGTGTGGGCCCGGAGAGGGTGACGCTGAGAGCTCCAAAGAGCCCCCACCACAAGGCTAAAAGCCCTGCCAACCCCAGGTGCCCCAGGAGAATAAAAACTCCCGCCCATTCGGAGAGGGCATAGAGCCAATACAGTAACAGAGCGAAGAAGGTGAACCCGCACAGATACCCCAGCCCAAACCCCTGGCGCGGCGTTACCCCCTCCAGGGCAAAGAAGAGCGGCACGAGCGCGACAAAGATCAGCCCGCCCCACAGATAGCCGGGCATACTGAGCAGCACCAAGAGAGCTGCAAGGACAGCCAAGATCACTTTGGGCATATTCTATCTGAAATAATCGAGCAAGCCGTACTCGAACACTTGATAGTAGATCAGATACAGCCCGGCGGCACACAGCAGCAGTCCGTTGAGCCATCGTGTGGCCTGCTCCCAGTGCCGTATCTGGAAGAAGAGCATAGCGAGGAGCGCGATGGCGAAGACGCTCACAAAGACCCGGTTGGTTCCAGAGAATGCTGCTCCCCAACTGGCTGCAGCTTGGGGGTATGCCCAGAGGAGAATCAGCACGAGAGCCACAGGCACGCCCGCTCCGATGAGGGCTGGTCCCAGGGGCAGACGACGATCCATGCTCCCCTTGGAATACGCTATAGTGAGCGAGAGCAGGAGCATCATCAGCGTCATGCCCGACGCATACGCGAGAAAATTGAGAACCCCCGTAGCCAGATTCGCTGTGAGCGCCGGCCCGACTACGTAGATCATAAAGACGGGAAGCGTGCACCCGCACGATGCTATCGCGTAGCCGATCCCATAGAGATAATAGAAAAAGGCCCCCTGACCGCGAGCCTGGAATGGCAGCGAGAGAGTCAGCTCATGCCCCACGAGCGTGAAGATTCCCAACGTCATCAGTCCAAGCCCCACGAGCACCGCCGCCCAGGGGAAATACGAGCCGATGGCCGTGCCGACGAGAGCGATCACAATTCCTAGGGCGAGGAAGACCGTGAAGAACCCAGCGCTCACGGCTGCTCCCAGGGCCAAGCCGTGGAGCCCACGGTGCCACCAGCTCTCCACAGAAGATGGCGATCGGGCGCCTGCCCCGCTCCCCAGATAGTGAGCGACATACGATGGGAGCAGGGCGAAGCCGCAGGGGTTGAAGAACGCCACAATCCCTGCCCCAAGAGCCAACCCTACTATCCCCCAATCGAAGTCCATAGCGTCCCTATCTTACGGGTTGGACTGCTCATGCTCAAGTCCCGCTTGACGCCGGGTCGGTCTATCTCGTACAATCGCCTCGTACTGAACAGACATCAGGGGGATAGAAGCAATGAATCCGATCTTAGTAGAGATTCCGATGCCGTGGGGAAGCACTATTCAGATTCGCTATTACGGATTGATGTACGTGATTGCTATCGTGATCGGGATCTTTCTCACGCGCCGCGAGGCCGCGCGCAAGGGACTCCCGCTGACGCTCGACGACATTTTAGACTTTGTTCTTATCACCGTTCCCGTCGCTATTATCGGGGCACGACTCTACTATGTCGCCTTTCAATGGGCGAATTTCTACGTCCCGGATGACCCCCTCAAGACGTTGATAAATATCATCGCGATTTGGGAGGGCGGGTTGGCTATCCACGGGGGCATCTTAGCTGGGCTGTTGATGCTCTGGGTCTATTCGAAATGGAAGAAGGTCTCGCTGTGGCAGTTTGCCGACGCCGTTGCCCCAAGTATGATCCTGGGCCAAGCCCTGGGGCGCTTTGGGAACTTCATGAACGGCGACGCCTACGGGACGCCCATCGGGCCAGAGTGGCCTCCGTGGCTCGATTGGGTGGGGGTCGTCTACAAGGAGGGCACCCCGGGATTCCAGCAGTTCGGCGACATCCCTACTCATCCAACGATGCTCTACGAGATGTTCGGCGATCTGATAATTTTCGGGCTGCTGTGGTGGCTGCGCACGAAAGACTTCCAAGACGGCTTTCTCGCGTCGCTGTATATAGTTCTGTACTCGTTCTTAAGATTTTGGATGGAGTTTTTGCGAGCCGACGCGCTCTGGCTCGTCCCCGATCTCTTGCGGGCCGCGCAAGTCATAAGCGTCATTCTCTTTCTACTCTTTGGCGGGCTGATATTAGGAAAGAAGCTCTATCAGCGCAAGCCGATGACCTCTCCTCTAGCCCCTTCTGTAGGGCAGGGGCCGGGGGTAGGTCCCACTCACAGCTGAAAATCCTCGCCGAGATAGTAGTGCCGTGCCAAGGGATGGGAGGCGATCTCCTCAGGACGGCCGGAGAGTATCAGTCTCCCTTCGTTGAGCAGATAGGCGTAATCCGTGACGCTCAGCGTCTCGCGCACGTTATGATCGGTCACGATTACCCCAATCCCGTCAGAGGCCAGGGCTCGAATGATCTCTTGGATCTCAGCGACGGAGATCGGGTCTATCCCGGAGAACGGCTCGTCTAACAAGAGGAATTTCGGCTCGGTCGTGAGCGCCCGGGCGATCTCGACGCGGCGGCGCTCCCCCGCGGAGAGGGTATCCACCCGTTGATCGGCTAGGTGATCCACACCGAGTTTCTGCAGGAGCTGCAAGGCCCGAACATGACGCGCGCGCGGCTCCGGCTCCCAGTGCTCAAGGACGAGCACGAGATTCTCTAGGGCGCTGAGCTTGCGGAAGACCGAAGGCTCTTGGGGGAGGTAATGAATCCCCCGGCGGGCCCGCAGGTAGAACGGCCAGCGCCCGATGGGGGTTTGATCTAAGAAGATTTCCCCGGCCTCGTGAGCGATCAGCCCGGTGATGAGATAGAACGTCGTGGTCTTGCCCGCACCATTGGCTCCTAACAGCCCCACGACGGTGCCGCTCTCAATTTGCAAGGAGACGCCGTCAACCACGCGGCGCCCCCCGTAGCTCTTGATGAGTCCTTCGGTGCGTAAGATCATTCGTGTTGCGCGCGCAGGGTAAGCCGGGCTTCGCCCAGAATAGTCACGAGCCCCGTCTCAGAAGAGTATTCCAAGCCCTGGCCGATCAGGGTGAAGTCGTCGCGCTCGATGCGTACGGCCGACGGGGTCGAGAGCATCTTCTTCTGGTTATCCCAGAAGAGATCTTCTGTCGTCAACGAGAACTCCTTGCCGGTGACGCGGATGGGGCCACGTAGCTCGATCGCTTCCGTGCGGTTGTTCAGTCGTGCTGTGGGCGCGAGCACGTGCAGCGTCTCGCGGCTCTCACCGTCGAAGAAGCGCAGGGAAACCTCTTCAGCAGTGCTCTCGCTCTCTGTCGTCTGGAGAGAGCGGGCCTCCAGCTCCCAGAGCTTCTTCCCTGAAGAATCGTATTTCACAATATGGGCGCGCTCGATAGCGATCGCAGGCGCCGGGATATCCGATGGCTCAGGCCACAGACGCGGGGTCGTCGCCCACAGCCAAGAGAGGAGAGCACTGAAGATTACGAGGAGACCAAGAGCTTTCGCCGTGCGAGACATGCTTGCACCAGTCCCACAAAGAGCGGACGCGGCCGCATCGGGCGCGACTTAAACTCCGGATGGAACTGCGACGCAATAAAATACGGATGTCCCGGCAGCTCGACGATCTCCATGCGTCGGCCGTCCGGAGATTTCCCGGAGAACTTCAACCCTGCGGCCTCCAGCTCTCTGATATATCGAGGGTTGACTTCATAGCGATGGCGGTGGCGCTCGGAGATCTCGAGCGCACCATAGAGCTTGTGGGCTAGAGTGCCACGCTCGATGAGTACAGGGCACGCGCCAAGGCGCATCGTCGCGCCCTTGTCGGTCAGGGATTTCTGCTCGGGCATGAGATCTATGACCGGCTGCTCCGTCGGGCCGAACTCCGTGCTGTTGGCGTGCTCTAAGCCCAGCACGGAGCGGGCGAATTCGATCACGGCAAGCTGGAAGCCGTAGCAGATCCCAAGAAACGGGACGTTCCGCGTGCGTGCGTACTGAATAGCCTTGATCTTCCCCTCAGCCCCGCGATACCCAAACCCCACAGGGACGATCATCCCGTCTACTCCTTCCATCTGGGGCTCGGAGAACGCGTCGGCTTCGATCCATGTGATCTCGACCCCGATGCCGAGGGCCGCCCCAGCGTGCGTGAGCGCCTCGACGTAGCTGACGTAGCTGTCGCGTAATGCTGTATACTTGCCGACGATGGCAATGCGCACCCGCTCCGTGGGGTGGAGCACGGCGTCAACAAAGCGTTTCCAATCGACCAAGTCTTCTTTTTTCCGGGCGGAGAGTTTTAATCGGTCTATCAGCAAGGGTGTCAAGCCCTGTTCCTCGAAGGCGAGGGGGACCTGATAGATCGAGGGCAGATCGGGAGCGCTGATGACGGCCTCGAAGGGCACATCGCAAAAGAGCGCGATCTTCTTGCGGATCCCTTCCGTGAGCGCATGCGTGCTCCGCCCGATGATCACATCGGGTTGAATCCCGATGGCCCGCAGCTCCTTCACCGAGTGCTGAGTGGGTTTTGTCTTCTGCTCGCCCACGACCGAGACCGTCGGCACGAGCGTCGTGTGCACGAAGAGGCACTCTTGGTCGCCCAGCTCTTGGTGCATCTGCCGGAGGGCTTCTAAGAAGGGCATAGATTCGATGTCGCCCACCGTGCCGCCCACTTCGACGATGACGACGTCGGCCTTGGTGCGTTCGGCCACCCGCTTGATGCTCGATTTGATCTCGTCGGTGACGTGGGGGATGATCTGCACGGTGGCGCCGAGATAGTCCCCGCGGCGTTCCTTTTCGATGACACTCTTATAGATCTTCCCCGTCGTGATGTTATGCTCTCTCGTCAGGTCTATATCTAAGAAGCGTTCGTAGCTGCCCAGGTCCATATCGGCCTCGCCGCCGTCGTCTAGAACGAAGACCTCGCCGTGCTGATACGGGTTCATCGTGCCCGCGTCGCAGTTGAGGTAGGGGTCGATCTTTATAGCGGTCACGTTCAGGCCGCGCGACTTGAGGAGCACCCCTATAGAAGACGAGGTGATGCCCTTGCCTAAGCCGGAGAGCACCCCGCCGGTCACGAATATATATTTACTCACACAACACCCCTTGCGAAAAGTAAAAGCACCCCATTGGGAATGAGTCGGATTTATTATACTGTGCTGGGAGGGGCACGAGCAAGCCGCTGCCCCGTAGCGCCCCCAAGCGCTCCTGACTTGCGTCACTGCCGTCCGTTTGGGTACTCTCTTTGTATGAGCACTGATCACCCTCTCTCTGTCATTGTCCTCGCAGGGGGACGCTCGCGTCGCTTGGGGCGCGACAAAGCGTTGTTGCCGTGGCGAGGCAGCACGCTCATTGAATATATGTGCGCGCGCCTGCGAGAGATGAGCGACGATGTTCTCGTCGTCACCGGCGCAGAGAGACGCTACGACGATCTGCTGGACGTTCCCATCTTCGCTGATGAGCTGAGAGACTGCGGCCCGATGGGCGGGCTCTATACGGGCCTCCGGCACGCTCGGCACCCCTATAGTCTGGCCGTCGCCTGCGATATGCCCTTTGTAGATCGAGCCGTCGTGGATCTCTTCAAATCCACCCTCACCCCCA
>JBBISQ010000035.1:0-17115 GCA_037441155.1 Candidatus Fraserbacteria bacterium | reverse complement strand
GGGGTCGTCGAGCTGGGCGAGACCATCCGCGATGCCGCCGTGAGAGAGATCCGTGAAGAGTGCCACATCGAGATCGAAGTCATAAAAATTCTTGACGTTTTTGATAGAATCTTCCGCGACGCCGACGGGCGCGTGCAGTATCACTACGTCTTGATCGCGCTGCTGGCGCGCTATACGTCCGGTGAACTTCGCCCTGATTCTGATATCGAAGCTGCCGAATGGGCTGATGTACACGATCTCTCGCGCTATGATCTGCCCGACGAGCAACAGCGGCTCATCGCTCACGCGCGAGCTCCTCTGTACTCATCAGAAGCAGCGCAGGTTCTAGCGCAGCGCGAGCGCACAGACGCGCGCCGCGCCCGGCGTATTCGCTTGGTCCTAGAACGATTGAGCCAGGCTCAGTCGCTGTTGGATATCGGCTGCGGCTCAGGAGAGTATCTTCGGGCAGCAGCTCAACTCGGCATCCCACGGCTCGTGGGCATTGACGAGTCGCCTGAGCGTCTCCAGCAAGCCCAAGCAAACTGCCCTCACGCCCAGATACACCTCGCTCGCGCTGACACGCTTCCTTTCGCCGATCAGAGCTTCGACGTTGTGCTCACGGCGCAAGTCCTGCACGAGATCTCTCTCTTTGGCAGACCCGGCGAGCTTTCGCAAGTCCTTCGCGAGATCAAGCGCGTTCTCAAACCCGGCGGGCGGCTTATCGCGCTCGATCATCTCGACCCCGGCCCAGAGAGGGTGCGCCTGCGCCTCAGCGAACACGCCCGATCTCGCTTCGACTACTTTGTCAGAAATTATAAGTTCAGAACGGTCATCTCAGAAGAGCACCCCGACGGCACGCTCTGGCTCTCCCGACGCGACGTGCAAGACTTTGTCACCAAGATCTGGGCGTTCGGCACAGCCATAGAAGAGCTGGAGATGCGCGAGACGCATTGCCCCTTCGGACGCGATCAGATAGAAGCCCTCATACGAGAAGCGCACTTGACCCTGACAGAATGGCTCCCTTTTGAAGAGATCGCTGAAGACCTGAAAGAGCACGGAATTGAGCTGGTCGAGGGCACAAGCTGGCCGAGAAAGTTTCTCTTGGTCGCTCAGCGTTAACGACGCTTCCTGAGCTTCGGCCCCTGGGGAGTATCTATGACTTCGTAGCCCGACTCAGCGATCTTCTTTCGGAGAGCGTCGGCTTCTTTGAAGTTTTTCGCTGTGCGCGCGGTCTCGCGCTGAGCGAGCAGCTCGCGCACTTCTTGGGGGACCTCGACCGCCTCGTCGGGGCGCACTTCACTGAGCTTCAATCCAAAGACGCGATCGAAATCGAAGAGCGTCGCGAGCTTGTCTGAAGGGCTCTGGTGTGAGCGCACGAAGTCCCACAGAACCCCTAGCGCTTGGGGAATGTTGAGGTCATCGTTGATCGCTTCGAGGAAGCGTTCGCGCACGGTCGGGGGAATCTTGCCCTGGCTGGGATCGCCTCCGAGAGCGTGGGCGTTGCGCACGTGCTCGCGCAACCGCTCCAACGCCGTCTGCGCGCCTTCGAGCGCCTGCCAGGTGAAATTGAGCTGAATGCGATAGTGGGTATTTAAGCAGAGATAGCGAAACGCCAGGGGCTCGTAGCCACGCTTGATGAGATCTTCTAACAGATACGCGTTGCCCTCGGACTTGCCCATGCGCCGCCCCTCCACGGTCATAAATTCCCCGTGGAGCCAGAAATTGGCCATCTTGACGCCTGCGGCAGCCTCGCTCTGGGCGATCTCGTTGGGATGGTGCGTATAGATGTGATCTACACCCCCACAGTGAATATCGAAGGGCTGGCCCAAGTATTTGGTGCTCATGGCGCTGCACTCGATGTGCCACCCCGGAAAACCGATTCCCCAGGGGCTGTCCCATTCCATCTGACGGCGCTTCGCGCCCTTGGGGGAGAACTTCCACAGCGCAAAATCCGCGGGGTTGCGCTTTTCGGGATTGACTTCGACGCGCGCTCCGGCCTTCTTCTCCTCGAGGCTCTGCCCGGCCAGCTCCCCATAGTTGGGGAACCTCGAGACGTCAAAATAGATGCCGTCAGAGGTCTTATACGTGTAGCCTTTCTCTTCGAGCTTTTTGATCAGTGCGATCTGATCGGCAATGTGATCGGTCGCTTTGCAGACGATATGGGGTCTCAAGATATTTAAGCGTTCGGTGTCTTTGAAGAACGCTTGGGTATACATTTCTGCTATCTCCCAGGCGCTCTTGCCGGTACGCCGGGCGCTCGCTTCGACTTTATCTTCGCCCTCGTCGGCATCGCTGGTGAGATGTCCCACGTCGGTGATGTTCATGACGTGCTTCACTTTATAGCCGTTGTATTCGAGCACGCGACGCAAGATATCTTCGAAGATATACGTTCTCAAATTCCCGATGTGGGCGTAATCGTAGACCGTTGGGCCGCAGGTGTAGATGCCCACTTCGTTATCTCTGATGGGCTTGAACTCTTCCACGCGCCGACCGAGGGTGTTAAAGAGCTTGAGCGTCGCCATAGCGTAGAGAATTTACTATAAGAGGGGGCTTCTCGCAACCGAGCGACGCCCTACTCCTGACAGCTCGCCCCCGCGCACGCTTTCAGCTTCGCTAGCTGAGCAGACAGACTCTGCAAGAGCGCCGGATCGGCTCTAGCGTGCAGACTCTCAAGCTGATACGGGTCGGCTCTCAGGTCGTACAGCTCGCGCTCGCCCGTCACGTACTCGACGTAGAGATAGTCTTTCGTGCGGATGGCTGCAAACTCCGGGATCGCCCACTGCTGAGCCTGATCTCGCTCCATCGGATCGGGCGGCTCCCACACGCCCTCGGTGTAAAAAGTTTCTCTTCGTTGCTGGTTCCAATGCTCGATGAGAAAACCCTGTCGCCACGTGTCTTCTGTTGGCGGGGTGCTGCGGAGCACCGGCATGAGCGAGCGCCCGTCCACAAAATCGGGTACAGGAGCCCCGCCCAGCTCCGCAAACGTCGGCGCTAAGTCTATATTCCCCGTCAGGTGCTCCAGCACTTGACCCGCTGGCACTCCTGGGCCGCGCACGATCAGCGAGACGCGAATGTCTTCTTCATAAGCCGTCTGTTTCCCTGAGTTGAGCCGATGTTCCCCCATGTGAAAGCCGTTGTCCGACGTAAAGAAGATATATGTATTCTCGAGCTGCCCCAGTGCTTGGAGCGTCTCGATGAAACCAGCGATCATCTCGTCAACAGCTTGCAATGACTGTAAGCGCTTGCGATAGAGATCTTCCATCTGGGCGATCTGTTGATCGGTGAGCGGAGGCCGATTGCGAATATAGTGGGGCTTATCGCTGACGTCGGCTTCGTTGAACGACGGAGGTCTGGGCAGTTGAGCATTGGTGAAGAGATGGGCATGGCGCGGCGCGGGCGTCGCCGGCGAATGGGGCACATAGAGAGCCAAATGTATAAAGAACGGCTGGCCCTCGGCTACAGCACGCTCGATGAAGTCTACAGATTTGCGCGCGACGACATCGGTCAGATAGTCTTCTGCGCGGCTGCCATAGCGCACGAGCTTGCCGTTCTCGTTCATCACGTAATTGAAATTTGAGTAGGGGTTGCCTGCCGCGGGGCTGTACCATTCATCCCAGCCGGGGGGTATGTACGTCGGAGAAGTTCCTGCCGGATAGCCGTTGAGATATTTCCCGAAATATCCCGTGCGGTAGCCCCCTGCGTGCAGCCAGGGAGCAACAGTTGAGTTCTCTTCTCCTAGTTTATAGAACGTCTCGAATCCCCCGGTCGGCGGCCTGTTCGTCAGAATCTGAGAGTTGTGCGCATACTGCCCCCGCAAAATATTTGCTCGTGACGGGCAGCAAAGCGAGACGTTCACGAAGAAATTCGAGAACGTCACACCCTGTGCAGCAAGCAAGGACTTCACATTGGGCATAAATTCGATGAGATCAGCATCGAGATCGTCGGTCAGAATAAAGATAATATTCGGCTTGGCAAGGTGCACTGTGTCCAGACGGGCTGAACTGGGTGCCGTAACGACCGACAGACTGATCAATACAAAAAAAGAGATTCGACGAAGGTTCACGGGCTTCCTCCTCTAGGGTTCTAGGCTATTTCGCAATAAACCCCAACTTCTCGAATTTCCTGCCCAAGACCGCTTGGGCATCTGCTCCGAGCCAGTCCTCTAAGATCGTCGCGTAGACCGAGCGAAAGTCTACGGTGTAGATGAGATCGCCGTTGTCGTCGAGTTTCGTCAGACTAGGGTACTCGCCGTGCAGCCCGCCCTTCACGCGGTTCCCTAGAATGAGCATCGGCGCTGCCGTGCCGTGATCCGTGCCCAGGCTGCCGTTCTCGCGCACCCGACGGCCAAATTCTGAGAACGTCATCATCACGATATTGTCGGCCACGCCCATCTGAGAGATATTTTGATAGAACGCGTCCAGACCCTTATCTACAGTGTCGAGCAGCATCGGATGGTTGACCCGCGCGGTGTTCTGCTCGGCGTGCGTGTCGAAGCCCCCAATCGTCACATAGAGAATCTGCGTCCCGATCCCCCCAGCGATGATCTGCGCGATCAGTCTTAACCCCTGCGCGAACGGGTCTTTTGGATATTCGACCGTCGAATGATATTTTTTCACGGCTGTCTGCAGTTCGGCAGCGCTCTGCTGCGCCCCGATCCCCGTCTGGGCTAGATACTCTACATAGGCATTCTCGAAGGGCTGCCCGTTGATAGCCCGGAAGAGCTGGAGGCGCTGCTCGCGCTCCTGGGGGTAGCGCGCGTCCGTCAAGAATTGATAGCTCTCCAAGCTCGCGATGGACGGAACGACGACCTTCTCACCGACGAGCGTCAGGGGCAGAGTCCCCCCGATATTGGCAGCGGGCAGCTTCACCCCGTGAAAGCGCGCGATGGATTCGTCCAAGTACCGACCGAGCCAGCCGGTCTTCTCTACCGTATCGGGGTTTGCTGTCATCCAGATATCTGTCGAGCGGAAATGCGACCGATTGGCATTGGGATAGCCGACGCCCTGCACGATCGCCACTCTTCCCGCATCGTAGAGTCTCTTCAAGCTCGTGCACTTGGGGTGCAGCCCAAGCTGATCGTTCAGCACCAACACGTCCGTGGGCGGCACAGCGAGCTTGGGTCGGGCGTCGTAATACAGCCCGTTCCCGTAGGGGATGACCGTGTTCAGCCCGTCGTTGCCGCCGTTCAGCTGGATGATCACCAAAAGATTCGAGTTTCCCGATAGAGTGCTCGCTTGCCCGAAGACCGTGTCGTGCCCCGGCGTCACCTGCATCATCATAGAGCGCGACATCAGGCTCAGACTGACGAACGTGATCCCGCGCTTGAGAAATTCTCGGCGGTTGAGCATACACACCCTCCCGTCAATTGAGTTGATAGTGTGGCAACGTCATCATCAAGTGAATGAGTCCGCGCACCTTGTTGTCTATGCTCTGTGGGGTGAGCTGAAAGTCCCTGCCTAGATAGTCAAGAAAGAGCTGGCGCGTCGTATCCGAGACGCGCAACGGCCCCAAGACTTGCAAGAGATATTCTACCACGTGTTCAGGGGTTTGGAAGTTTTTTCCCGCAAGCAGCCGTTCGGGAGTAAAAGTCCCGGCGTTGCCGCCGCGGGCCGTGGCCAAGAGATTGGCGAAATTGTACCGAACGAGCATGGTCGCGGTGTTGATCCAGTGGAGGCCGCCGTGCCAGCCGGAGACGTCGGGAGGATTAAAGAGATCCTGCTCCATGAGCGAGAGCACGCCGGGCAGGGCGCGCAGGTTGAGATCGGCTTGCAGTTGCCGCATCGCGCCGACGACAAGCTCGACCGGGCTCTTTATCGCGGCGAAGCGCGCTCGTTCCCCATAGAACTCATCGCGCAAGAGGAGCGCGCGCATCACGGCTTTCATATTATATTTGCTGGCAAAATAGACATCCGCGAGGGCTTCAATGATCGCGGGTTCAGGATTAGGGTACGCGAAGAACTCCCAGAGCTTTTTCGCGAGAAAACGCCCCGTCGAGCGCTCTTGGACGGCAAAGCTGACGACATCGGTGCCGTTCCAATTTCCCGTGCGTCCCAGCACGGTCTTGGGGCCGTCGTCGTGCTGGCTGGCGTTAAAATAGAACTGTCCGCGCCGGATCGTCCACCCCGTGAACGCCCGCGCCGCCTCTTTGATGTCTTGTTCAGTATACGCCGGCTGCCCGGTGATCGGGTCTCGAATTCCCAAGGTAAACAGCTCGAAGAGCTCGCGAGCAAAATTTTCGTTGGGGCTGCCCTTGATGTTGGTATTGTTATCGAGCCACATGATCATCGCCGGGTCTTTGGCAATTTCGAGCGTAAGGGCTTCAAAGCTTCCTAGGGCTAAGCGCCGCAGGGTCTGGTTCTGCTGGAGCATCAGCGGCGCGATGGCGACCTTCTTGATGGCGGTAGCGAAGTGCCCGTGCCAGAAGAGCGTCATCTTCTCTAAAAGCGGGCGTTTCGTGTAGATCATCCGATAGAGCCACCACATCTGGATCGGGCGAAACTGGGTCAAATCGAGATTGTTCGTTTGAATATATCGCTCGAGGCCGCGCTCCATGGCGCTGTCGTCAATCTGCTCGTAGTTGAGCAGAGAGTCCACTGCGCCGTCACGGCCCAGAGCTGCCAATCTCGCAATCTCTTCGAGCGTCCCCGCGAAGCCCGCCCGCCGCAAGAGATGCGCTGCGGCGTCCCGATCGAATTGGGCTGTTCGGGCGTGCGCCAGCGGCGCTGCCCCGCTGCCCAGCAGCAACGCCTTACCGAAGAAGGCGCGGCGCGTGAGCCTGTGGCCCGCCATATTCGTCATAGTCGTCCCTCCCATTGAGCTGTTACGAATCTCACATTCTATCGGCCGGCCTTGAGCCGAGCTACGATGGCGCGAGCGCCTCCTTCGCTGACCGGGTCAGTAGAACTGCCCCGCGCGCTGTAGAGAAACGCCCGCGCCGCCCGCAACGCAACCCTCACCCTGCTAAGATCAGGGGCCTGCAAGGCCCGCCTCGCCTGCTCGACAGCGCCAATCCCTCTGGCACTCAGGTCGAAGATCACATTCTCGATCCCCAACATAAAGATCTGGGCGAGCGGGCTGTTCCGAATGCCTTCACGGAAGCGTTCGGCGTGCGGGAGCGCTCCGATGCCGTCACCGATCTCCCCCACGGTGGGATTGTAATCCGGCCCGGCCTTCCCTTGGATGAGATTGATCACGCGCTGGGCGTGGGTTTTCGCAGCGTTCAGCGTCGGGGCGAGCATCCCGAACACAGCTTCTTGATGCGCTAATTCTAACTGCGCGACCAACGACTCGGCGATCTTTTGCAGCTCCGCTGGATCGGGAGGCCCGCCTTGCGCTCCCCCCCAGATCGCCAGTATCCCAAGCCCCAGCAGACTGACAGAGATCGCTCTCAAGACCCTCTTCATAGCAAGCTGCTCCTCTCGTCGCTCATTATGATAGGTTCCTTCGGCCTCAAGAGACAATAGAAACTCGGTAAATTTTCAGTGGAGATTGAGCTTATAGCCAAACCCCCGCACGGTGATAATAAATCTGGGATTTTCTGGGTCAGTTTCGAGCTTCTTGCGCACGAAATAAATATACTGTTTGACGTCCTGGGCCGTCGCCCACTGGCGCCCGGTCCAGACGGCTTGCAGAATCTCTTCGTTGGAGAAGACCCTGCCCGGCTCGGATGCCAATAATCGAACGACTTCGAACTCTTTCGGCGAGAGCTTGACTTCAGTGCCGTTGAGGAGGACGCGCTTAGCGGCGTTGTCCACGACCAAAGACCTCTCCTCAACACGGGGAGGGGGGCCTTGTCCCGTCTCTGCCGTTTGCTCCGAGAGGAGATGCTGCGCCAGCCACACCGTGATCACCCCCGCGAGCGCCACAGCCACCAGCGCGACCAGGACTACCGTCAGGATCTCGCTGCGACGCTCCTGCTCCAGCGGGGCGAGAGAGAGCCCCAAGCGCACATAGCTATCAGGACCAGCCGATTCACCGAGCACGGCCAACGGGTAGAGAATATCAAAGTAAGCCTGACCCGACGCGGTGCGGGCTTCGGAGAGCTGCGGGGAATATACTTCGTACAAAGGGTTCTCACGGGCTAGCGGTTGCGCGGGGGGCACGGGAACGGAGCCGCGCGTCGCCCGCACCTGCCCTCGATAGACCACCTGGGCGTAGAGCACATCCGATGCTGTGAAGATCGTGCTGAACAGCTCGTGCCAGTCATCCGTGTCAAAGTGCCGTGGGGCGAGATCGGCGAAGACCTGGGCTCGCCAGAGCGAGCGCTCGCGAAACTGCTCGGAGAGATCGTCGCTCCTTCGCTTGATGTAAAGCGCACTCAGCACTATGATGAGCACTGTCACAAAAGCGAGCACGGCACCTACGAACTTCGTGCGCGGAGTCATAAGCGTCCCCGACATATGTCTTCTCTCGTCATCTCGAATGTCCCTTACGAATGTCTTCATTATACTGAAGAGAGGGGTGACAGGCCGCTGACACGGTGATCCCAATCACATAAGATACTGGCGTGACCAAGCAGAGCAATCCCAAGAAAGCGAAGAGGACGCCTCGCCCGGCTCACCCTCTGCGCGTGAGCTTGGGGCAAGTCAGCACGTTGAAGGATCTCCTGCGCTGGTTGGTGCTGCATGAGCAGCTCGAGATTGAACAGAACGTCCCTGAGACGCAACGGATTGCCCATCGCTGGAACATCTTCCCGTATGAAGGGGCGATCTTCGTGGGGATCGTCACGGGGCTCTCCGGGCAAGAGATTCTCAATCGCTTCCCGGAGCTCGATCTACCCGTGAGCCTGCCCGAGAGCGAAGAGCTTCCCGAGGAGCTGCGCGATCTGCCCTATAAGCCCAATATCTTCTACTTTGGCCCCTTCAGCCAAGAGTATGAGAACTTAGTCTAGAGGGGTGAGCACCGATGACGCAGAAACAACTCTTCTCTCTCACAATATTGGCCCTGCTGGGAGCAGCACTCGGCTTCGGCGGTGTGCTCCAGAGCTGCCAAGCTCCCAATAAAGCCCCATTCGCGCGGTTCACCTTCAGCCCCAAAGAACCGAAGATCGGCGAGACCGTCACCTTCGACGGCTCGGCTTCTCACGACCCTGACGGCAAAATTATCAGCTATCTGTGGGACTTCGGCGACGGCGAGACCGCCCAAGGAGCAACGACGACGCACGCGTTCAAGAAAGAGGGCGAGTTCGACGTCATCTTACAAGTCACCGACGACCGCGGGGCGAATACGACGCTCGCCAAGACCGTGCGCGTCGTGCCTCCCAACCAAGCGCCGGTCGCCATCTTCACCGTCGAGCCGCTCGAACCAACGGCCAATCAAGAAGTTACATTTGACGCTTCGGCAGCGGCCGACCCCGATGGCACGATCGTCTCGTACAGCTGGGACTTTGGCGATCAGACGACCGGCCAGGGGAAGACCGTCCAGCACACTTATAAAGCCGCGGGCACGTACAAAGTCACCCTGACTGTGACCGACGACAAGGGCGCGACCTCTTCGGCGTTTCAGAATCTCATTATCAAAGAGCAGGTGCTGCCACCCAATCAGCCCCCCTTGGTGACGTTTAGTTTCACGCCGACGGAGCCACAAGTCAATGAACCCATAGAGTTCGACGCTTCCGGCTCGACCGACGACGGCGAGATCGTGCGCTATCAGTGGGAGTTTGGCGACGGCGAGACCGGCGAGGGCCAGACGGTCACACACACGTATAAGACTGCGGGCACGTTCACCGTCAAATTGACTCTCACCGACGATCGCGGCGCGAAGAACTCGCTCTCCCGAACCGTAACTGTCACAGCAGCGCCGACGCCATGATATAATAGCTTCTGAATGAGCACGAAGCTTCTCTGTCTGATTTTAGTCTTTCTCAGCATCAGCGCCTTTGGGGGGTCGGCCCAGACGACGATCACGCTCACGGGCACGCTGCCCTTCGATCTTAGCGGCTTTGGCACCATCAGCATTGATGGAGATTGGCAATGGCAGCGCCATCCGTGGACGGTTGGGGCGAGCGCGACACTCACCCCGGACGAGGGTCTAGAGAGCGCCAAGCTGAGCTTTAGTTATCAGATCTCGCAGATCCAAGCAAGCGCTAACGCCACGCTCACCCCGCAGGGACTGACGAGCGCCGAGACCCAACTCAAAGCCGAGCTTTCTGGGGTCATCTCGCTTGAGAACACGCTGAGTTTCGGGCGTCGCGGCTTCAAATCCGGAAAAGTCACGGTGAAGCTCGGCCTCAGCAATCTCAACATTACGGGGAGCGCGCAGCTCACCCCTCAGGGCATCGCGGCTCCTACGGGAACTCTGAATTTTTCGCTCTCCCAAGAGCTGGGTGATCTGAGCGGGACGACGACGTTCTCCGCGCACGGGTTTAAGCAACAGTCGCTCTCCACAGTAGGCTATCTCAGCGACGATTGGACGCTGACCATGACGTCGCTCATTACACCAGCAGGGTTCCACTCGCAGTCGTTCGATGTGGCGACGACCCTCTGGGATGGGCTGCTGTCGCTCTCGGTGAGCGCGACGGTAGAGAGCCGGGGGATTACGAGCGAGGGCCTCTCGCTCGATTTGATGCTCGACGGGCTCTTTGTGCAAGCGTCGCTAGATTTTTCTGGGCTGGAGCTGAGCGGCTTTCAGCTCATGGCCAACGGGTTTCTCGGCGATCTCTCGCTCGATACTCTTGTCATGGGCAGCCTTGACGGAATACAGTTTGCTACTTTCACAGCAAGCGGGGAGCTCTTTGGCTTCAGCGTGAGTGCCAGTCTCGATATGAGCGTCTTTGGGCTGGACGCTCTCTCGGTGAGCGTGAGCCGTTCGCTGGGGCGCTGGACGCTCAGTGCTGAGGGCAGTTTCGGAGCCGAGGGCTTCCAAGGCGGGGCGCTCAAGGCGAGCTACAGCTTGAAAATTTGACAGCGTTCCCGACAAAGAGCTAAGATAAGAAAGCGAACTCCCAGAAGGAGGCCCACGATCTCTATGCGTCGTCTCTGTGTTGCGTTGAGTGTCTTGATCGGTGCGAGTCTCTTCGGCTCTCTACTCGGCTACGCGCAGACGGTCTCGATAAAAAACGAACAACTCTCGCTGGGGGCAGCAGTCTGGCTGC
The DNA here is from genome assembly GCA_037441155.1 of Candidatus Fraserbacteria bacterium. Classification (GTDB taxonomy): domain Bacteria; phylum Bipolaricaulota; class Bipolaricaulia; order RBG-16-55-9; family DRXL01; genus JANXCC01. Next base: position 6,044 of record JBBISQ010000035.1, on the reverse strand, counting down.
CCGTGACTATTAATGCTGCGCCCGATGGACTCCATCACTACATATTCAGCGTCGCAGTGGATGCTCCCGAGATCGCGCAGATCGAGAGCGTACGCTTTCCCGAACCATTACGGGATTTTGCGAGCTTTCAGATCTCTCCTGACGGCAACACGGTACAGATCTCTGTACGCGACGAGAATGACGTGATCGTTTCCGGGGCACAACAGACGCTCCTAGCTGAAGTCAAACTGCGTGGGACGTTTGGCGGCCGCACCGGGGTCACGCTCGCCATCCGCGAGATCGTCAATGATCGCCTGAACGCATTCAACGTGGCGGTCGCCAATGGCCAGCTCACCGTCGCTGCAGCGCCCAGCGCCCCGACGCTCGTCGTCGGCGTGGACGGCGTCTTGGTCGGCGACACCGTCCGAGTGCCCATTATCCTGACGAACACTGTCGGGGGAGTGCAAAACTATCGCGCTCGAGTGCGCCTGGAGCGACGCGACATCGCGACGTTTCTCGGCGCAGAGTTCCCATTCTTCGCCGATCAAAAAGAGATTTCTATCGCCCCCGATGGCGACGAGATCACGATCAGCGCACGCGATGGGGTCAACGCCATCCAAGCTGGTGCCAAGGGCATTATCTTAGCGTGGCTGGTCCTGCGCGGCGATCTGCCCACACTCGAAGGCGGCCCGCTGCGCCTGCTCAGCAACACTATCACCGAAGACAACAACAACAGCGGGCCGCTGCCCAGCAAAGACGGCTTGCTGACCGTCGTTCGCTTAGAGAACTTACCCCCGCAGTTCTTCGGGCCGCAGCCGCGCCCACAAGAGACGCTCGGAGATCGCTCCCCGCTCATCCAGATCACGATCAGCGACGACAAGAACGAAGTGCTCTCCGAGACAATTCAGCTCACTCTTCAAGACGAAGCCCAGACACTGCAGTTTGGCTGGCAAAGCCCCGGGGCGAGCTGGGACCAGACGACGCACCTTTTCAGGGTCAATCTGAAAGCGATCGGGGTGCAGTTGAGCGGCGACGTGCACGCGCGCATTCGCGCTCGCGACCGCCAAGGTGCCGAAGGACGCTTCGAGTGGCGTTTCACCGTCCCACGGGGAGAGACGCCGCCCACACCACCGAGAACTATCGAAGAGCTGCTCGACTCCGATGGGGACAACCGTCTCAATGACCTTGAAATCCTGAGAGCGTTGGACTTCTGGATCAAGGGAACAGCGCTTGCCCCAGGTCTCACAATAGATGACCTGAAGATGCTCGCGCTCATCGACAAATGGATCAAGAACGCGCCGCTGCGAACAAGCGCGAGCAGACTTATCTTCTTGACGACGCCCCCTACGCCCTTCTAAAGCGATTTGCCCTGAGGCCCCCTGCGAGAGTATCATCATACAGAGAGGGGGTCTTATGAGAGTAACTTTGCTCTGCGGGCTGCTTCTCGTAGGGGCAGTCGGCTGCGTCACAGTGCCCAATCAAGTACCGATAGCCGCAATCACAGCCGCTCCCATCAGCGGGGGTGTGCCCCTGACGGTGCAGTTCGACGGCTCAGGATCACGCGATCCCGACGGCAAAATCATTGAATATCTCTGGGACTTCGGCGACGGCTCGACAGGCTCCAGCGCACAAGTCTCACATACCTACACCCAGGCCGGACTCTACCCCGTCATTCTCACGGTGAAAGACGACCGTGGCTCGACCGCCGTCGCCACAGTGATTATCAAAGTGGGCAACCCGCCTCCCAAGGCCCTCTTCACTGCGACGGCGACCAACGGCTTTGCTCCGCTCACCGTGCAGTTTGACGCCTCGGCGTCGAGCGACCCGGCGTCATTGCTCTCACCGCAGCGCATCGTGCGCCACGAGTGGGACTTCGGCGACGGCACGAGCGCTGTAGGCCAGCAAGTCTCCCATACGTACGCCCGCGCTGGGGTCTATACAGTCACGCTGCGCGTCTTCGACGAGGACGGTGCCAGCGATCGCGCCCAAAAGACTATTCGCGTACTTGACTTCTCGTTCCCCATCTCGACCCCCGTAGGGCTCTCCCCAACGGCGTTAGCTATAGGCGACTTCGACGACGATAGACGAGACGATATTGCCGTGGCTAATTTTGAGAGCAAAACCGTCACGGTGCTGCGCGGCGACGGCGCCTTTCGGATCCAGACAACGCTCGTGCTGACGCACCGCCCGACAGCTCTGGTCACCGGGGATTTCAACCAAGACCAAAAGCTCGATCTGATCGTGACAAATTTTGATGACGGGAGAATCTCGATCTTTCACGGCGATGGGACAGGGCAGTTCACGGCCGCACGAGAGATCGTCGTCGGCCCAGGGCCGTATGCGCTCATCACTGACGATTTCAATCGAGATCAGATTTTAGATATAGCGATTGCCAACGCGCCGTTGGGTCGAGTGACAACGCTTCTAGGAGACGGCACGGGGGATTTTTCACAGACTCAAGAGATCGCCGTCGGCGGCTGGCCCAGCGCCTTAGCTTCAGGAGATTTCAACGACGACGGCTCCCGAGATATCGCCGTGGTGAACTTCTTCGATGACACTGTGACTATTCTCTTAGGCAACAGTGATGGTTCGTTTGACGCACTGACGCCCTTCTCTGTGGGCAAGGAGCCGATAAGTCTTTCTGTGGGCGATCTCACCGGCGACGGCTTCGATGATCTCGCTGTCGCCGTTTCGGAAGAGAACTCTGTAAAGATCTTTCTGGGACGAGGGACGGGGCGCTTTCGCGAGGGGCCGACGCTCTTTGTGGGGCCAGAGAGCCGCGCCGTGCACCTAGCCGATCTCGACCGCGACGGTGCTCTCGATCTTATCGCCACAAGCATCCAAAGCAATGAACTCAAGATCTTTCTCGGTCGGGGCGACGGTGCGTTTGGGGTGAGCAAGATTTGGCCCGTGGGAGCTGGGCCTATTGCTCTGGCGACGGGGCGCTTCTCAGGGAGCGAGTTCGACGACATCGCGGTCGCGCAATTTATCAGCGGACATATCGCAGTTCTGCTCAACGGTATGGCGCGCTCCCCGTAAAGGACTGTTGCACTGAGCAGAAGTTTTCGCTATCGTAAGAGCGCCATGCGAAAGTCTCGTCTGCTGTTCATACTCAGTATTCTTGCATTCTTCTTGATTGGATCGGCTCATTCGAGCTTTTCTGACGGCTGGCCCGCTCCTCCCAAGCCATTCGTTTACCATCCCAAGATTGAGACGGCACTGCTGGCTCTTACCCCTCCCGGACCTAACCCCACCCCCTTCCCTAAAGGGAAGGGGCTCCCTTCCCTCTTTAGGGGAGGAGTTGGGGGAGAGGTCAGAGTCATCATCGAGAGTGAGCGCCCTCTGGACGAGCTGCTCCTTGCGCGCTTCGGCGCTCACGTCGAAGCCCGCGCAGAGAATCTCTATCGCGTGCGGGTTCCCGCAGAAAATCTCAGGGCGCTCGCTGAGAGCGTACCGGGGATCTCGTTCATCCGTCGTCCGCGCTCTCTGGTTGCTTTAAGCCCGCGCGCCACTGAAGGTGTCTTGCCCACCGGAGCGTTGCTTTTGCAAGGGTCTGGCTGGCGCGGCCAGGGCGTAAAAATCGCTGTGATAGATCTGGGGTTTGCCCAGCTCAGCCGCGCGAAACAATCAAAAATTATCAATCCCGAGGTCATCGTAGACGAGCACGACTACACTGGCGAAGGGCTTGAGACCGGGACCTCCCACGGCACAGGCGTCGCCGAGATCGTCCACGCCATGGCCCCGCAAGCTTGGCTCTATCTGAAGAAAGTTGCCGACGAGATCGATCTCTCGAACGCCGTAAACGATGCAATCGCTCAGGGAGTGCAGATCATTAATTATTCGGTGGGCGTGGCCAACGCCAACTTCGGTGACGGCACAGGGGTCGTCGCGGCGATCGCTGACCGAGCGCGCGCCCACGGGATCCTCTGGGTGAACGCCGCGGGCAATCACGCTCAAAGCCATTGGATGGGCTTTTTCAGCGACAGAGACTATGACGGGTGGCTCGAATTCGCCCCCGGCAGAGAAGAGCTTCTGATTAAAGCCGACTTTCCCGGCTCGATTGAACTCTATCTGACGTGGGACGACTGGCCACGTACTGCCCAAGATTTTGATCTCTTTCTCTATGACGCGCAAGGGCGCCTGGTCGCTAGTTCTCAGAACTACCAGACGGGCTCTGAAGAGCCGACCGAACAGATCGAGTACGTCGCGTGGGCGCCGGGGACGTATCGTGCGCGGGTGCTCGCCCGACGTCTCGTGCGAACGAATATCCGACTGAAAATTTTTAATCTCAGCCAACAAGCTCTCGATCCCGCTGTCCCTGAGGGAAGCATTCTCACGCCGGCGGACGCGCGTGGGGCTTTTGCCGTCGGGGCGATCGGCGTGCGCAGCTGGAAGACCGGCCCGCAAGAGCCGTTCAGCTCCCAAGGGCCGACCAGCGACGGCAGAGTGAAACCAGACATCGCTGGGCCAGATGGCGTCTCGAGCTTTGCGCTCACGTACTTTTCTGGAACGTCAGCGGCGGCGCCGCACGTCGCCGGAGCCGCGGCGCTCTTGCTCTCCCAGCATCCGGAGTGGACAGCCGAGCAGCTTCAGCGTGCCCTGGAAGCCCAAGCGATAGATATGGGCATTCCGGGCAAAGACACGATCTACGGCTCAGGCAGACTCGACCTCTCGCTGGGAATGATCCAAGCCCGGCGCACGATCTCGCCCACTCGCGTCAAGCCCGGAGATCTCGTCACTGTGACCATCGAAGCGACGATGCCACCGGGGCTTTTTGGCGGGCTAGAAGTGCGCGAAGAGCCTCCGTGGAATCTCCCTCCCGTCTCGTTCACTTGGCCCACCGTCCACCCCGGCGAGACAAAATCTTTCACATATGAGCTCAGAATCCCAGATGCAGTCCCGCCAGGGGTCTATCGCTGGTCGGGCACGGTAAACGAGATCACTATCGAAGGTTCGGACACGATCACCGTCGAGGGTGTAGAAGAGAAAGCCGTCACTGTCTCGCTCTTGTATAGACGCGATGTCGTGCGCGTGCAGCTTTCTGAGCCCGTTGAGATGGCCCGATGGCGCATCTATGACCTGAGCGGAACTCAGCTCTTTGAAGATCTCACCCACGGGGGCACCGTGCTCGAATGGCGTCCCCACCATCGCGCCAACGGCGTCTATCTCTCTGTTCTAGAGATCGTGCAAGACGGGAGGGTCGTCCAAAGGCAGCTTGGCAAACTCGTCGTGCTCAAATAAAATAAGCTTATGACGATCTCAGAGCTTGAGCAAAAAGCGAGAGAGCTGCGTCGTGCTGTCGTGGAGATGGTAGCCCAAGCGGGCTCAGGGCACCCCGGCGGGGCGCTCAGCTCGGCCGATCTGCTCACAGTGCTGTATTATAAATATCTTCGCGTGCGGCCGCAGGAGCCGCGCTGGCCCGATCGGGATAGATTCGTGCTCAGCAACGGACACATCTGCCCCATACTCTATGCGATCTTAGCCGACAAAGGCTTCTTTCCCAAAGAAGAGCTGAAAAAGCTGCGCAAGCTCGGCTCGATCTTGCAGGGGCATCCCAGCGTAGCGTGTGGGACTCCGGGGGTAGAGCACTCTGGGGGGTCGCTGGGGCTTGGGCTTTCTGTCTCGGTGGGCATGGCGCTGGCCGCCAAGCTCGACAAGAAAGATTATAAAGTGTATTGTCTCATCAGCGATGGGGAGTGTCAAGAGGGCCAGACGTGGGAGGCGGCAACGGCTGCTGTGCACTATCACTTAGATAATCTCTGCGCGATGCTCGACCGCAACGGGACGCAGATTGACGGGCGCACCGAAGATATTATGAAGATCGAGCCGATTGCTGAGAAATGGCGTGCTTTTGGGTGGCACACGATAGAGATAGACGGGCACAACTACGAGCAGATTATCTCAGCTTTTGAGCAATTCTTGCGCAATCAGGGCACAGGGCGTCCAACGATGATCGTCGCTCGAACTGTTATTGGGAAGGGTGTCTCATTTATGGAGGGCGACTACCATTGGCATCACGGTGCGCCCACGCCGCAACAGCTCGAGCAAGCTCTGAAAGAGTTAGC
>JBBISQ010000034.1:0-17229 GCA_037441155.1 Candidatus Fraserbacteria bacterium | reverse complement strand
GCCGGCGGCCCAAAGCGACTCCCAAAGAAGATATACGCCTCGCCCGAATCGGGCTTCAAATTCTCTTCCCCGTCGGCGTTGAGCGCGCCTAAGATCACTTCCGCGAGGCCGTCCCCGTCTAAATCCCCAGCGATCGCTGCACTGCCCAGACGATCATCGGCCTCCGCTCCGACAAAGACCGCCGTTATGGGCGCAGCTAACGCAGCTAAATCGATCGTCTTGGGCAAGGGGCTCTGCCCTAAGATCAGATAGGCTTCGCCGGCGTTGCGGCGCTTGTTCTCCGGCCCGTCGGCGGAGTCTGCCCCAAGGACCATATCCCAGTATGGGTCATCAAACGTCGCTCCGCCGATCAACCCCGACGCGATAGCACGTCCAAGCCGATCCCCAGCCTCAGCGCCGTAGATGATCATATCATACTGCCCGACGGCAAAATCATAAGAACCTTGCAGAAGCGCCCCGCCCAGGAGCACGTAGACCTCACCGGCTCCGGGACGCTTATTCTGCGGCCCGCTCGCCCCCGGCGCCCCGACAATGACGTCTTTCATGCCGTCGCCATCGAGATCGCCGACGGCTACCGAGACCCCCAGGGTATCGCCAGCATCAGCCCCATAGAGAACCACATCGGGACGATCTTTCGCTAAATCAACTCGTTCCGACAGCGTCGTCGTGCCGAAGAGAATGTAGACTTCGCCGGCGTTGTTGCGCCCGTTGCCCGGCCCGTCGGCTTGGTGTGCAGCAATAACTAAGTCATCGAAGCCGTCGCCGTTCACCTCGGCGCTGACGATGACACTCCCCAATTGATCTGTAGAGTTCCGGCCGAAGAGGGTCATATCGGCGCTCCGGCGCGCCAAGTCTATGGTGCGGGGCAAACTGGTGCTGCCGAAAAAGAGATAGACCTGTCCAGCGTTGGCCCGTTCTTTTCGGGGGCCATCAGCGTCGGTCGCCCCAACGATCACGTCAGCGATGCCGTCGCCGTTGAGATCGCCCGTGGTCACCGACGCGCCAAAGCGATCCCCCGGCGTCTCCCCGTGAATAGTCACGTCTTGATCGCCATCGAAGATGTCTATCAGTTTATTTGGGGTCGGACGGCCGTAGATTATATAGACCGCTCCGGCGTCGCGGCGGCGCTCTGGGAGCCCATCGGGGCCGTCGGCTCCAGCAGCTCCGATAAGTAAGTCGAGCCGCCCGTCGCCGTTAACGTCCCCAACGGCAACAGAAGAGCCCAGCATATCCCCCGGCCGCGCCCCCGTCACGACGATGTCTGCGTGGGATTTGGCAAGATCATAGGTCTGCTCCAGCCCCGCTCGACCGTAGATCACGTAGACTTTTCCGGCGTCCAAGCGTGCACCTTCCTCGACATCAGCTGCAGGATCGCCCAAGACTAAATCAGCGAAGCTGTCGCCGTTGACGTCGCCCACAGCGATCGAATTGAAGTCCGTCAGAAAATCCTTGGTGTTCGCCCCGAAGATCGTCACGTCTTGATTGGCATCGGCAATGTCCAGCACGACCGGACTCGCCCCACCTCCCCCCCCCAGCACCCAGATCATCACCAGAAAGAGTATGGGCACCGCACGTCGGACAGTAGCGGGCTTCACGGTAAACCTCCTTCGTGAATCGACATCGTCCAGTCCAAAGAGTTCATAGCGCCTTACTTTGAGCTCCATTATACCGACTGCGGCGCTCCACTGTATGTGATGTGAATTACGCTACTCGATCCCTTGAGCTTTCTGCAGTCGGCCCGAAAAGTCTATATAGATCGTCTTCCACTCGGTGTACTCTTCGATGGCCGTCCAGCCCGATTCGCGCCCGCCGTTGCCCGTGTTCTTGACCCCGCCAAAAGGCAGGTGGACTTCAGCCCCAATTGTCCCGCTGTTGATATAAGTGATCCCCGCTTCGAGGTCGTCCATCGCCCGATGGGCTTTAAAGACGTCTCTCGTATAGATAGACGACGACAGCCCATACGAAGTGTTATTAGCCAGAGCGATAGCGTCGTCGTAGTCTCTGGCTTTCGTCACGGAGAGCACCGGGCCGAAGATCTCCTCTTGGAAGATGCGCATCTGAGGGGTGACGTCGGCAAAGATCGTGGGCTGGAAGAAGAAGCCTTTCGCCAAAGCCCCATCTGTGGCGATCTGGCCGCCCCAGAGCAATGCGGCGCCCTCCTTGACGCCCAGCTCGACGTAGCGAGCAATCTTCTCTAACGCAGCTCGATTGACCACCGGGCCGACGTCGGTCTGGGGATCGAGGCCGTTCCCCAAGCGCAGTCTCTTCGTGCGCTCGACCAGCTTCTCTAACAGCTTGTCGTAGACCCCGTCTTCGACAATCAATCTCGAGCAAGCGGTGCAGCGCTGGCCCGTCGTGCCAAAGGCGCTCCAGAGAATCCCGTCCACCGCGAGATCCAAGTCAGCATCTTCGAGTACGATGATCGGGTTCTTCCCGCCCATCTCTAAGTGCACACGAATGAGCTTGGCTGCCCCGTACTGATAGATCTCGCGCCCCGTCTCCGTAGACCCCGTGAACGAGATCATATCGATCTGAGGGTGTTTGGCGAGGGGGATGCCGACCGAGGAGCCGCCGCCGAAGACGAGATTGACGACCCCTTTGGGGAGCCCAGCAGACTCTAAGACTTTGACGAACTCGTAGGCGCAGCGCGGGGTATCTGTTGCTGGCTTCCAGACGACCGTGTTGCCCGCGATCAGCGCGGGGAAGATCTTCCATGCGGGGATAGCGATGGGGAAGTTCCAAGGGGTGATCACCCCGACGCGCCCCACAGGGCGACGCACCGCAATACAATGCTTGAGTGGAAGCTCCGAGGGCGTCGTGTGGCCGAAGAGCCGCCGCCCTTCGGCAGCAATATAGTACGCCATATCAATAGCTTCTTGGACGTCGCCGCGGGCTTCGTTCAAGACTTTGCCCATCTCGCGGGTCATGATCTGAGCCAACTCTTCTTTGTAGCGCTTCAGACGCTCGCCGATCTCAAAGAGCAATTCGCCGCGCTTGGGTGCGGGGACTTTGCTCCAGTCGCGAAACGCGTGATCTGCAGCTTGGACGGCGCGCTCGACGTCTCGACTATCCGATGCCGGAAATTCCCCAAGCTCGTCGCTGGTGTCTGCGGGGTTGAGGGACTTAAACGTCTTGCCCGTCTCCGAGTCGACCCACTGGCCGCCGATGAAGTTCTTGTAGAGCATTGTGGCCTCCTTGTTAGAACTCGCTCTGCTCAGGGTGACTCATTATACTACATCCAGATTGTGACGGCAGCGATCACTTTTAGAGGGGACACAGTCCTGTGGAAAACCTGTGGATAAAGCTGTGGAAATCCTGTGGAAAAGTCCCCCAAACCTGTGGAAATCGCCTGTGGAAATCTCCGCCGGAAAGTTTTCCACAGGAGTTTTCCACAGGTTTTCCACAAGTTTTCCACAGGTTTTCCACAGCCCGACATTTGTATAGCATATATTTGTTCGATTTATTTTAAAAAGAAAAATCGCCGACTGACCGGTCAGTCGAAAAGTTTTCCACAGGTTTTGGCCCTCTCTACTACTATTACTATAGAAATAGAATATACGTCTATAGCAGTAGTAGAGAACCGGCTGAGTGATCAAAAAACAAGCGAGGGCGCGAAGTCGCCTTCGCACCCTCGCGCCAACTTGCTCTCTTTTAAGCCTTACCCGCCACGGCAGCGGCCATTCTTGCAGAAGAGCAAGAGCTGGTTGCCCAACGGCGCCCGCCCGTGATTCCGAATCGTGTCGGTGCGGAAGGCCGCCAAGCCGTTCCCCACCGTCAACGGGATATACGGCAGGTGGTTGGCGAAGACGAACTGCGCCTCATCCGCCAGCTGGTGAAGCTTCGCTTCGTCGGTCTCATCAGCGAGCTGGCGATAGAGCGCGTCCAGCTTCTTCTCGTCTTCGGTGGCGTTGGCGCAGCCCGCACCGGCGTTGACGTTCCAGAAGTGCAGGTTGCCATCGCACGTATAGACGTTAATCCCGCTGGCCGGGCTTGAGCCGCCGGTCAGACCGATCAAGATGCCCTCGTAGTCGCCAACTGTCAACTGATCGACGAGAGCGGCGAAGTCCTTGGGGACGGCGGTGACTTCGATCCCAATCTTCTTCAAGTCCGACGCGATGAGCTTGATCATCTCCTCGCGCAGGGTGTTGCCGACGTTGGTGTTGAGCTCGAACTTGAACGGCCCAGCAGGGTTGGTCTGGGGGCCGAAGTCGTTGGCGAAGTTCGCCGGGATCTCTCGGACGCCGTCACCGTTGGTGTCCTTGATCCCCAAGCTGTCGAGGATCTCAGCAGCTTTCTTCAGATCGAAGCGCTTCTTAGCCTGCTCCCAGCGCGCGAGAACGTCGGCCTTCTGGCCGGGCCGCTCGATGTGATACGGGCTGGGAACTGAGTACTGGGAGTAGATCTCCGTGCCCAAGCCGAGTCGGATGTTCTTCACGATCGAGGCGCGATCCGAGGCATGGGAGAAGGCGAAGCGCACCTGCTTATTGGCAAAGGCCGCGCGCAGCGTGGGGTTCTTCGTCGTCCAGGAGACTACCCAGAACTCGGTGCCGAAGGCGGCCTGCCCGGAATCGATGTCGTCGTTGATGGGCAGCCTGCCGCTGACCTTGTCCGACTGCAGGATGGCGATGTCCGCCGGACGCGGGTTGATGAAGTCCGTCTGGCCGTTTCTAAACTGCTGCAGGGCCAGCTCCTGTCCCTGCGTCGGCGCGAGCAAGATACGAATGCCCGCGATGTACGGCAATTGATTGCCCTTCTCGTCCACGCGGAAGGTGAAGGGGTTCCTCACAAACTCGGCCACTGAGTTGGGATCGAGCTTGGAGAGCTTGAACGGCCCTGCGCCGACAATATCCTCGGGCTTGGTGTTGACCCCGTAGACGTTGTTGAAGTCCTTGGGGCTCTTCTCGACGTTGGGGGCGAGCTTCAGGATGTTCTTCTTGGAGAGGATCTCGATAAAGCCCACCGTCGGGTGCGGCACATCTGCGGCGGGCCTGTCGCAGGTGAAGCTGATCTTGCGCTCGTCAATGACCTTGATCTTGGGGAGGTCTTGACCGCCAGCGCAGTAGAGGACATCGCGGGTGCTGGTGGCGATATCTTTGGGGTAGATCAAGTTCTCGAAGGTGAAGCGCACGTCTTCGGTGGTGATCGGCGTGCCGTCGGAGAACTTGACGCCCTTGCGCAGGGTGTAGGTCGCCGTCTTGCGGTCTGGGGTCACTTCGAACGCCTCGGCGATCGCACCGGTCTCCGCGCCGATCGGTCCGTCCAACAGCGTATCGTGGAGCCGATCGGTGATCAGCGAGCTGGCCGTGTCGGTCAACGTGATGGGGTTGAGGGTGCGCGGCCGGGCAATCGAAGTTGTTGCGTAAATGCCCTTGCCGATCTCAGCTGCTTGAGGGATCTGCTCAAAGTAGATCTTAATATCTACTTTGGCATCGCCACTGGTGCTGAGCTGCAGGACGCGATTGGGCCCCAGGCTCTCTTCGATGCCCACGACGGCCTTCTCCCCGGCCTTGATGGCGCCCTTGACGTCCTTGCCGGCGTTCCTCACGGTTCTGTTGAGGGCGTTCTTCACTTCGTAGTTTACATTGGCCGGCCCTTGATTGGAGATCTCCAGCTCGACCGCGACGCGCGGCAGGGTGGTCTCATCGGCCGGGGCGCCCTGGAAGACCAGCGATACCGAGGTCTTCTTGCTGCCGGCGGTGACCGTCAGCTCCATGAATTCCTGCTTGGCACGATCGAACGGCGGGACGTTCACCGTCACGGATTGCTTGGCCGCGACGGCCCCATCGGCGACCTGGGTGCGCTGGGCGCGCGCGCCCGTGCCCACAACCTTCGTGAGCGTATACGTCAAATCGCCCTCACCGGCAGTGATGACCACGGTCTTCGTCCCCGAGGGCAACCCGAAGGTCTCCTCTTGGTTGGGCTCAAGGTCGATGGGCTTGAGTCCCCCGGCTTGGACCTGGCCGCCTTTGAACTCCGCTGCAGCCTCGATGAATTCTCGGTCCATCACCTTGGGGTTCTCCGAACAGTTGGGAATGCACTTGGGCTGAGCCAACCCGACAATCGCTACCGTAGGAACGAGAACCGCTACAGCCAACAGAAAGACCACTATCTTTTTCATTCTGCTTTCGCCTCCTCTAGAGGGTTATAGAATGACTCTTCAGCTGGCTCGCGATACCAGCCGGCTATCGCCATAATCGAGATGCTATACTATCTTCTGTTTTCCCCCAACAGTCTTCCTCCTTTCTTTCTTTAGGATCGTTTTGACGCTATATTATAAACTATGGTCGTCATACTCTGACAGATTGCAGGGGATTTCGCTCAGATTCTGGCTTCACATAAGGCTTTTTTCGATCTTCCTGCTCCGCATGCTCATAGATTTTACCAAGGGCGCCTCGGGCGCTCAAGTGTCACGGGGGCTCCCGCTCGCTATAATCACTCTATCGCTATGAACATAGATGGCTTGACGATCGCGGCGCTTGCAGCTGAGCTGGGCGCACAGATTCCCGGCAGCCGTGTGCAACAGATCTATCACCCCCGGCCGAGCACGCTCACGCTCGAGCTGTGGGCTGGGGAGGAGAAAATATTGCTCATCGAGGCCGGGGAGCTGCCGCGCGTCCATCTCACTACTTGTGAATTCACGCACCCGCAGAGGCCCTCGGCGTTCTGTATGCTGCTGCGAAAATACTTGCGCAACGGCGTTGTCGTGAGGGTGAGCCAGCCCGGCCTCGAGCGCATTCTCGATATACACATACGACACGGTGAGGAGTACACCCTGCGGACAGAATTGTTGGGCAGGCAGACAAATATTATCTTATTGCACAACGGGACAATTGTAGGGGCACTCAAATCTGCTGTTGGTCAGCGTTCGTTCCGCCCAGGAGAGATCTATCAAGCTCCACCGGCGCAGGGCAAGCTCGACCCACGGACGATCACGCACGAGGAGTTTTTCTCGCGGATCGCTTCTGAAGATTCTGATATAGCGAGCGCGCTCTTTAAGCATCTCGACGGTCTTGGCCCTCGTCTAGCGAAGGAGATCGCCGTGCGCGCCGAGCTCGACCCGGCCCAGCCCGTCGCTGCGCTCACAGCCGAGCAGCGCCTAGCAGTGTGGAATGCGACGCGCCAGCTCTTTGAGAGCGTCAGCAAGAGCCCTTCTCCGTCTCTGTACTCCGACGGCGATAAACCCATTGATGTCGCTCCCGTCCCGCTGAAGCTGTACGCTCACCTTCACCATGAGGGCTACGCAACCCTCTCCGAAGCCCTCGATGCGTATGTGCGCCTCGCTCCAGAGGGCAGCAGTTTCGCTCAGGAACAGCGTCGGCTTCAGGAGATCGTCCGCGGGCACTGCGCCAAAATCCGCACAGCTCTCGAACGTGTCGCCCACGACTTGGACCGATCAAGAGACTCCGAGCGATTGCGCCATGAGGGCGAGCTGCTCCTGACCCATCTCTCTTCCGTGCAGAAGGGCATGAGCGAAATCACGGTCGAAGATTTCGATGGGACGCTCAAGACGATACCACTCGATCCGGCCCTTGGCCCCAGCGAGAACGCCCAACAGAAGTTCGAGCGCTATAAGAAGCTCAAGCGCGCCCAAGAGAAGCTTGCCGCGCGGTTGGAAGAGCTGCGCCAAGAGCTAGAGTATCTCGAAAACGTCGAGACCTCTCTGGAGCACGCTGCGGGTGAGGCCGAGCTCGCCGAGATTCGCGAGGAGTTGGAAGCTGAGGGGTATCTGCCGCGCGAGCCGCAGCAGAAGCAATCTGCTCAAGCGCTCGGCCCGCGCGAGTTTGTTGTTCGAGGCTATCGAGTGCTGGTGGGGCGGTCCAGTAAACAGAACGATGAGCTGGTTCGCCGCGCCGCTCGTGAAGACTACTGGCTGCACGCGCGGGATCGCCCGGGCTCGCACGTCATTATCAAAAATCCCACCCAACGCGAGATCCCCAGCGACGTCTTATATCAAGCAGCCCAGCTCGCGGCTTATTACTCCAAAGGGCGGGATGCACAGAAGGTCCCGGTCAGTTATACTCGTGTGAAGTATCTGCGCAAGGGCGGACGCCCCGGACTGGTCTTTATGACTCACGAAGAGGGCACGTTGACAGTCGTTCCCAAAGGAGATCTGTGATGTCTTTCGAGATGATCGTGGAGTTTGCGCTCGCGCTGGTCGCGTTCTTTACGGCGGTTGTCTTTCATGAGTATGCGCATGGGCGCGTCGCGTATGCCCTAGGCGACCCCACGGCGCGCGATGCCCGACGCCTGACGCTCAACCCCCTCGCCCACATCGACCCCTTTGGCACGGTGCTCCTGCCGCTGCTGCTCGCGATCCTGCGCTTTGCGTTCAGTATGAACGTCCCGATCTTGGGCTATGCCAAGCCCGTCCCTATTAATCCCATCTATTTTCGTCACCCCTATCAAGGGATGATGCTCGTGGCGCTGGCGGGGCCGGCGGTGAATCTCCTCTTAGCTGGGGTGGGCGTGGGGGTGTGGCACAGCTTGGGGGCAGGTCTGCCGGAGCTGCTGTCGTTCTTCATCTTCTATTTCGTCGCGATCAATATTATTTTGGCCGTCTTCAATCTGATCCCGGTGCCTCCTCTCGATGGCTCGCGGGTCCTGCTCTATCTGCTGCCTGAGGGAGGCAAGCGCCTCTTGGTGCACCTGGAGCCCTTCGGCTTTGTTATCATCTTTCTGCTGCTCTATGCTGGTTTGCTCGAACGATTCATCATGCCTGTGGTGGCGTGGGTCGAGGGAGTGCTCTTTGGGGGGCGCTTCAGTTGAAGAGGGCAACAAATCATGTTACAATAACTCCTCTAAGAGCGAGGTTGATCACATACATATGGAGATACTCAACGCGCTGGAAATCCCTCTCAAGGTGCTCTTTGTGCTCGTGAGCGTGGCCCTCATCGGGATCATTCTCTTGCAGATGAGTAAGCACGCGGGGCTGGGTGGGGCCTTCGGAGCCGGAGCGACTGCGACGGTCTTCGGCCGCGAAGAAGAGGCCGACCCCAAACGCACCGCCACGACCTGGCTCGCTGTGGCGTTCATGGTGCTCGCGTTCATCCTGACGTATGTTGCGTCCCGCTAGAGAGTCTCTATGAATACTGCTAACAAACTGATTGAGCTGCGCGACCTCAAGACGTACTTCTACACCGAAGATGGCGTCGTCAAGGCTGTGGACGGCGTGAGCTTCTCGATTGAGAAGCAGAAGACCCTTGGGGTGGTGGGCGAGTCCGGCTGCGGGAAATCCGTGACCGCGCTCTCGATTATGGGCCTGATCCCCATGCCCCCGGGGAAGATCTTGGCGGGCTCGATCGTCTACCATCGCAACGGCCAAGAGATCGAACTGACAAAATTAGACCCCAAGGGCAAACAGTATCGTGAGATTCGGGGCAACGAGATCGCCATGATCTTCCAGGAGCCGATGACCTCGCTCAACCCCGTCTACACGATTGGGAACCAGATCATGGAAGCGATCATGCTCCATCAGAAGGTGGGCAAGCGCGAGGCGCGTGCGCGCGCCATCGAGATGCTCAAAGCCGTGGGCATTCCCTTGCCGGAGCAGCGGGTCGACGAGTATCCCCATCAGCTGTCGGGGGGCATGCGCCAGCGCGCGATGATCGCCATGGCGCTCAGCTGCAACCCTACGCTCTTGATTGCCGACGAGCCCACCACCGCCCTGGACGTCACAATTCAAGCGCAGATCTTAGACTTGATACGCAAGCTCCAAGAAGAGTTTCACATGGCGCTCATGATGATCACCCATAACTTGGGGGTGATCGCGGAGATGGCGGACGACGTCGTGATTATGTATATGGGCAAGGTTGTGGAAGAAGCTCCGGTGCGCGAGATCTTCCACGCCCCGCTGCACCCCTACACACACGGGCTAATGGAATCCATCCCAGCGCTCACCCGCAAGAAAGAAAGGCTCAAGCCGATTAAGGGGATGGTGCCGGACCCGTATAATCTGCCCAAAGGGTGCCCGTTCGAGCCGCGCTGCCCCGAAGCGATTGACATCTGCCGCGCCCAGATGCCAGAGCTGAAAGAGATCAAGCCGCATCATAAAGTAGCCTGCTGGGCTCGGTTCTGAGGTGACTATGGCGACCACACAGAATGCCCGTATGCTCTTAGAAGTGCGCAACTTGAAGAAGTACTTCCCGGTACGCCGTGGCGTCTTGCGGAGGGTCGTGGCCCACGTGAAGGCCGTGGACGGCATCAGCTTCTTCATCCGCGAGGGGGAGACGCTGGGGTTGGTGGGCGAATCCGGCTGCGGCAAGACCACAGTGGGCCGCACAATCCTGCGCTTGCTCGACCCCACCGATGGCAGCATTCTCTTCTATAACGATAACAAGCCCATCGACATCGCCAAGCTCTCCAATCGCGCTATGAAGCCCTTGCGCCGCCAGATGCAGATCATCTTTCAAGACCCCTACAGCTCGCTCAACCCTCGGATGAACATCGGCGATATCATTGGGGAGCCGTTGGTCGTCCATCGGATAGGGACTCCTGCCGAGCGCGAAGCGCGGGTGAGAGAGCTTTTAGAAGCGGTGGGGCTCAACCCCCAGTATATGAAGCGCTACCCCCATGAGTTCTCCGGGGGGCAGCGTCAGCGCATTGGGATCGCGCGGGCGTTAGCCCTGGGGCCGAAGCTGATCATTTGCGACGAGCCCGTCTCGGCCCTGGACGTCTCCATTCAAGCGCAGGTGCTCAATCTGCTCGAAGACCTTCAGAAGGAGTTCGGACTGACGTATCTCTTCATCGCACACGATCTCTCTGTAGTGCGTCACATCAGCGATCGCGTCGCCGTGATGTATCTGGGCAAGATCGTCGAGATGGCTGAGACCGAGGAGCTCTTTCGCAATCCTCGGCACCCTTACACTGAAGCCCTGCTCTCCGCCGTGCCAGTGCCAGACCCCGATTACCAGCGTGAGCGCATCATTCTCAAAGGCGACGTGCCCAGCCCGGTCAACCCGCCGTCGGGATGCTACTTCCATCCGCGCTGCCCGTACATGCAGCCCATCTGCAAGGAGCAGGAGCCGCCCTTCGTAGACATCGGTGGGGAGCACTTTGTAAGCTGTCACTTCTCGCAGACGTTGCAGTTGCGGGGCGTAGGAGAGATCGCCGAGCGCCGCTGAATGCTGCTGCTGTTGGGAACAAAGAACCCTCATAAAATCAGAGAGATCACGGAGATACTCTCTGATCTCCCCAATCTACAATTTCTGACATTTCGTGAGTGCCCGTTCTCAGATATCGCTGAGGACGGCGCGACTTTTGCGGAGAACGCGCGCAAGAAGGCCCGCGAGATCTGCGCGCAGACGGGGCTGCCTGTGCTCGCCGAGGATTCTGGTCTCGAAGTGTATGCGCTCGGGGGGGCGCCGGGGGTACGCTCCGCGCGCTTTGCCGGCGCAGATAAAAACAGCCGTGCCAATAATGAGAAACTGCTCGACGCGCTCCGCGAGATATCAGATCGTCGGGCGCGATTTTGCTGTGTCGCCGTGCTCGCTCTCCCCAACGGAACGGAGCTGGTGAGCGAGGGCGTCTTAGAGGGCCGGATCGCTCTGGTGCCCTCGGGCAGTGAGGGCTTTGGGTATGATCCGGTCTTCATCCCCGACGGCTACGATGCGACGCTCGCGGAGCTTGGCTCAGAGATCAAGAATCGTATCAGCCACCGACGTCGCGCGCTTGAGGGCATTAAGACCCAGCTTGCTGCGCTGGTGGGGGCGGGGCCGTTTTCTCCCCGGCCGTCGTCGACTGAGTTGGACGCTTAAAGCCCGTCCCCGCCGGGATGCGCTTGCTCACGATCACGGCGGGCTTGAGGCTCTCCAATTTATCTACGGCACCCTTGAGGGCTGCCTCGGCTAAGACTGTAGTTGTCCGTTGGAACGAGGCTGCGGAGAGCCACGACTTCGTCTCTAATGCTGCTTTGGAGATGCGCAGCAGGGCGCGCTCGCCCTCGGGGAGACGCTTTTCCGCGATGCGCTGCGGGACCTTCTCCTTGCCGCGCTCCAGCACGATCTCGGTCACCCCGGCCCGCAGGGCGGCTCGAATCAGCTCGCTCGTCACCGTGCTGCCCTTCTCGGCTATGACTGATCCCGTCTTATCAGTGATCGGTGCGGCGATCGTCAAGCCGATGATCTCTTCGCGCTGCGCGCGGATGCGGCGGTTCTCTTCAAGGAGACGCTGATTCTCTGCTTGGAACTCTTCGTACAGCACGAGCTCGTTCGGCAAAAACTGCGAGTCCCCAGGGTCGACAATCCGCACGTTGTTGAGCATCTGCCGGATCACGAGCTCGATGTGCTTGTCGTTGATGTCCACCCCTTGGCTCTTGTAGACTTTATGGATCTCTTCGAGCAGATACGTTCTGGTCTTGTCTGGGCCGGCGATGGCGAGCAGCCGGTGGGGTGAGATCACCCCTTTGGAGAGGAGCTCTCCCCGTTGGACTTTATCGCCGATCTTCACGAGAGGAGGGTTGGTCAGCTCGACCGCCACCTCGTGGTGATACGAGATCTCGCAGAGGTCATCATCGAGGGGTTTGATTGCATCAAGGGTGACGCGTTCATCGCTGGGGAGGGCCAGGGCGAAGAGGGGTTCGCCGGCCTCGACCCAGTCGCCGTCGTCCTTGAGCACGGTGATATCTTCGGTGAGCGTGAACTCTTTGTGAGGGTGGGGCTGATAGATAATAATCTGATTCTTGGTGACGATGGCGATGCCCTCGGTGCGTGCGCGCAGCTCGATGGGCTTCGAGGCCGTGGAGAGCTGCTCGTTCTTGACGACCTTGTCGCCGGGGTTGACGGAGCGGCGGGCTCCGTAGGGAAGCTTGTACCGTACGCGGTTGCCGGTCTCCTTCTCTTTCACAATAATCGCGCGCTCCTCGTTCTCGACGACCTCCTCGACGACGCCGTCAACTGTCGAGACGACCGGTTCCTCGTGGAACGGCTCCGCCAAGAGCGTCTCTTTGGAGACTCTCTGTCCGTCTTTCACGATGATCGTGGCTCCCTCAGACAGGGTGTAGATCGCATCTCCCTCGTCGGGGTTGAGAATATAGAGCTTGGACGCCCGTGCGGTTTCGACACGGCGCACGAGGCCGCTGCGCGGGCTGGCGCCCCGCAGGAGCTCCTTCAGGAGCACGGACGCACCCTGCTCCACCGGGTTACAGAGCGATTTGGGCAACCGGAGGCGCTTCTCGTCGCCGCGCAGGACGGCGCTCATCCGGCCGGTCTCTGCAGACTGCTTGAGGTCTGTGACGATCCCGCTGATCGGCGCGATCTCGCTCTGGGAGCTGCGCACGGCCTTGCGGGCTTCAAAGAGCTCCTCGGCGCGTGGCAGACCCTGGGTAATATCAATCCCGGCCACACCGCCGGTGTGGAAGGTCTTCATGGTGAGCTGCGTGCCGGGTTCGCCGATAGACTGCGCGGCGATGACGCCCACGGCCGTGCCCAGCTCGACTAATCTATGGGTGCTCAGGTCGTAGCCGTAGCACAGGCGGCAGACGCCGCGGCGGACGGTGCAACGCATCGGCGAGCGGATGACAATAGTCGGGCGCACGCGGATCGTCTCGACCTTGAGGGCGCGCAGCTTCTCCGCGAGCGCGCGTGTGATGGGCTCGTCTTGGGAGATGATGACATAGTTCGTCTTGGGATCGCGGACGTCTTGAGCGGCTTTGGTGCCCACGACTTTCTCGTAAAACGCGCGATCGTTCACGGAGAGCTCCGCGGTGAGATTCCCAAATCTTCGGGCCTTCTCGCGGTCGAAGACCTCGCCGCGTTGCATCAGGGTCTCCCCTAGAAAGACGA
Source organism: Candidatus Fraserbacteria bacterium (assembly GCA_037441155.1). Classification (GTDB taxonomy): domain Bacteria; phylum Bipolaricaulota; class Bipolaricaulia; order RBG-16-55-9; family DRXL01; genus JANXCC01. Next base: position 3,451 of record JBBISQ010000034.1, on the reverse strand, counting down.
GATCGCGGGCCAGCACCCGCCCGTAGATGCGCTCTTCGATCGTCTCCATGACTTCGTGGGGCTTGGTGTAGTAGAGCGGGTCGATCTCGATGCCCTCGGTCGTCCCGCAGTCTTCGGCTTTGACGATCAACTCCTCGGTAGCGTCGACCAGCCGTCGGGTGAGGTATCCCGAATCGGCGGTCTTGAGGGCCGTATCGGCGGTGCCCTTGCGCCCGCCGTGCGTGCTGATAAAGTATTCGATGACGTTCAGCCCCTCGCGGAAATTGGAGATGACCGGCATCTCGATGATTCTGCCCGAGGGGTCGCTCATGGGGCCGCGCATCCCGGAGAGCTGTTTCACTTGGGTGCTGCTGCCGCGCGCCCCAGATTCCACGATCATATAGATCGGGTTGAACGGGTGTTTTGCGAGATTCTTCATAGTCGCGTCGGCGACTTTGTCGACCGTCTCCATCCAGATTTCGATGATCTTGGCCTTGCGCTCCTCGTCAGTCACGAGCCCGCGCTCGTAGCGCTCGTTGATCTTGGCGACGCGCTCGCGGGCTTCTGCGAGAATGCTTTCTTTCTCTGGAGGGATGAGACAGTCGCGCACGGAGATCGTCAGGCCCGATTTGGTCGCAAACGAAAATCCCAAGTCTTTCAAATCGTCGAGCAGCTGCACGGTGCGGTCTAGCCCGTGCTTGAAGTAGCACTCCATGATGAGCGCGTTGATCGCATCGGAGTCGAAGGTCTTGTTATAATCGCGCAGGTCTGGGGGGAAGGCGGTGTTGAGCAGGGCCCGCCCCAGCGTCGTATCTATGAGTTTGCCGTCGATGCGAATCTTGATGGGCGCGTGCAGGGAGATAATTTTTTCTTCGTAGGCGCGTTCGGCCTCGGCGATGCTCGTAAAATACTTGCCCTTGCCCTTGCCTTCGGGATCGAGCAGCGACAGATAGTAATACGCAAAGATCGCGTCTTGGGTGGGGATGCTCAGGGGCTTGCCGTTGGCCGGCGAGAGGATATTTTTCGTCGAGAGCATGATCTCGCGGGTCTCTTGGATGGGCTCTTTGCCTAGGGGCAAGTGCACGGCCATCATATCGCCGTCGAAGTCGGCGTTGTACGGGCGGCAGACGAACGGGTGGATCTGAATGGACTCCCCGTCCACTAAGATGGGCTCAAACCCCTGGATGCCTAGACGGTGTAACGTCGGGGCACGGTTGAGCAAGACCGGGTGCTCTTTGACTAATTGCTCCAAAATATCCCAGACTTCGGGCATCTCTCCTGAGAGGGCTTTGTTCTTGACGTCGTCGAAGTTCGAGATGGCCGTGACGCCGAGCCGTGATAAGATAAACGGCTTAAACAGCTCTAAGGCCATCTTCTTGGGCAGGCCGCACTGGTGGAGTTTGAGCTTGGGGTTGACGACGATGACGGCGCGCCCAGAATAATCAACGCGCTTGCCTAAGAGATTTCTTCGCAATCGTCCGTGCTTGCCCTGGATGCGCTCGCTCAGGGACTTTAACGGGCGGTTGTCACGTCCTAAGATGGGGTTATCTTTCTTCTCGTTGTGGATGAGCGCGTCTACGGCCTCTTGGAGCATTCTTCGTTCGTTGCGCAGGATGACCTCGGGCGCGCCCATCTCTAAGAGCTTTTTCAATCTGTTATTTCTATTAATAATACGTCTATACAGATCGTTGAGATCGGTGGTGGCGAACTTGCCGCCCTCAAGCTGTACGATAGGGCGCAGCTCCGGGGGCAGGATGGGGATGACTTCCAGGACCATATTCTGGGGCTGGTTGCCGCTGCGGCGCACCTGCTGGACGATCTCAAGACGCTTTAAGAGCCTCTTGCGGCGGCCCTCGGTCGGCTCCTGGGCGATCTGAGCAAAGAGTTCGGCTTCGAGGGCGGCTAAGTCTAAGTTGGCCAAGACGCCCTTGATCCCCGCGGCGCCGGTCTCCGCCTCAAACTGCCCAGGATAGAGCTTCTCGTAGGCGCTCTTTTCTAATTCCCACAGGCGATCCCCGACTTTGAGCGGGACGTTGGGGCTTTTTACGCTCGTCACCAGATAGACCAAGCTGTCTACAGACTCGACGACCTTCTTGCCCTTCAGATCGGGGTAGACGCTCTTGAGGAAATTAAACGCCGTCTCGGTGAGATACTCTTCTTTGAGTAATCGAGCGAGGGGCTGGCCGACTTGGACTTTTTCGCCCGACTGCACGAGCATCTCGGCGCTGGGCGGCACCGGAAACGCTTTCGTGGCGTTGGAGAGCTTGATGAGCTTGATCTCCTCGCCGTTGTCGAGCTTGATCTTCTCAAAAGAGACCTTGCCATCGCCTTCGGCGCTGATCTCGAAGTCGTTCTCCAGGGCGTAGAGGCGCTCCGCTGTGAATTTCTTCTTCTCCCCTAGGATTTTGAGCTGCGTCCCGTAGACGATATCGCCCTTGGAGAAATCCGAGGAACTCGACTGGGTGACGATGTACATCTCTTCTTCGAGGGGGGTGGTCTCGTAGTAGGCGATCTTCTTGAGCGTGGCGCGCTTGATCCCTAAGAGCGTGCTCAACGGCGAAGAGATGCCCTTCAGATACCAGAAATGGACGACGGGGCTGGCCAGCTCGACGTGGCCCATGTTGGAGCGGCGCACGTCGGAGCTGGTGACGAGCACCCCGCACTTCTCGCAGGTGATCCCCTCGAACTTGCGCCCGCGATATTTCTGACAGGCGCACTCGTAGTCGTTCTCCGGCCCGAAGATCTCTTCCGCAAAGAGCCCTCCGCGCTCGGCCTTGTGGGTTCTGTAATTGATCGTCTCGGATTCGGTGACCTCGCCGCGGGACCAGCTCTTGATCTCCTCGGGCGAGGCCAGGCCAATGCGCAATTTGGCAATGTCGTCACCGCTGTACACGTCTGCTCCCCCTTCGTAGTGCTGCTGCTGCTGTGCCCTCACGCCGTGCGTGAGCCGTTAGATGTCTGTTGAGCTGCGCCGTTCGACGAAGTCTCTGTGGAGCGTTTTCGCCCGTAGTTGGTGGTGTAGAAGCCTGAGCCTTTGTATTGGATGCCAACGCGTGAGGGGAGGCGGCGCGCTTGGTGGGCTCCGCACTCCTCGCACTCCCGTTGATCTGGACTGTTGAACGAATCGAGCACGCTGAAACTATGACCACACGATTCACAGAGATAGCGATACAACGGCATAGGTCTCCTCCTGTAGAGCAAAGACAAAGAGTTCTGGGAAAGAAAGAGTTCTCACGAAGTCAAACCCACAAACCGCCATCGGTCCGATAAGTATAGCAAAAACTGCCGGGCCGTGCAAACGTCGCTGAGGCCCTCATCTTCAGCCCATCTCCCCTGTGAGGGAGAGGGGAGCAAGGGGTGAGGGGCTTGGTAGTTAAGTCTCCTCCGGAAAGAAGAGGGCCAGTTCGCGGGCTGCCGACTGGGGGGAGTCGGAGCCGTGAATTAAGTTCTGGGTCAGATCGAGCCCGAAATC
>JBBISQ010000033.1:0-18030 GCA_037441155.1 Candidatus Fraserbacteria bacterium | reverse complement strand
GCGCTCGATGCTAGCGAGGGCGTCATTCTGATGCTCGTGATGCGCTGACATGCAACGCTATGATGTCATCGTTGTAGGTGCCGGCCCGGCGGGCGCCACCGCTGCGACTGTCGCCGCTCGGCACGGCGCTCAGGTGCTCCTGCTCGAGGAGCACACCCAGATCGGTCGCCCCATTCAGTGCACCGGGCTTTTGAGCGCTCGGGGGTGGCGGCTCGCCCGCCTCTCCGATGCGCTCATCGTCAGGGAGATCACAGGAGTGCGCGTGCACTCACCCGATGGCTCCGTCTATGAACTGGGCGGTGATCGCGTCCGCGCGTATGTGATCGACCGAGATCGCTTCGATCAGGGCTTGGTCGAGCGTGCGGCGAAAGCCGGCGTCACCGTTCAGACCGGGACGCGCGCCGTCGCGCTCGGCCCCTACGAGAAGAGCGAGCGCACGCTCATAACTCAGACTCCCGGCGGTGCCCAACAGTCTCTCAGAGCTTCGGTCATCATCGGGGCCGATGGGGCCCATAGTCTGCTCGCTCAGCAAGCGGGCCTGCCCCGCCCGAAAAAGATCCTCTTGGGGCTTCAAGCCGTGATCGAAGTAGGGGCGAACGGCCGTTCGCCCCTACGAGCTGATTCTGTAGAAGTCTTCTTCGGCAGGCGCTGGGCCGCCAATTGCTTCGCGTGGTCGGTGCCCGCTGCCGCCGGCACCGCGCGCGTGGGACTGGCTACCGATCTGATCCGTGAAGCCCAGGCGTGCTTTGAGCGCCTCCGTACGGAGTACCATAATTCAGGGAAGATTCTCGCGTATCAATCGGGGATGATCCCCATCGGCCCGGCGGAGCGCACCGTCACCGACGGGTTCTTCATAGTAGGTGACGCTGCCGGGCAGGCCAAGCCGACCAGCGGCGGAGGCATCTATACGGGGATGCTGTGCGGGAAGATCGCGGGAGAGGTAGCAGCTCGCTGCGCGCTCTCCGGCAAGACCCAGGCACGATTCTTGAGGGAATACGAGAGACGCTGGCGCGCCAAGCTCGAGCGGGAGCTTTCGTTGGGCCTGAGAGCCCATCAGATGCTGACTCAGCTCAGTGACGAGCAGATCGCCCGTGCGCTCAAGCTCTTGGCTCTCCCGGCATTGCGAAGGCTGATCGAACGCTTTGGGGATATAGACTATCCCAGCAAGATTGCGCGGGAGCTGTTTCGGCGTCCGCGCCTGTGGAGGGCGGTCTGGCCTATCGTTCCCACGGGAGTAGCCCAGTACGTCAAGAGTGTCGCGACGACGACACGAATGTGATATACTCAAGAACCTAACACCCTTCCCCGTGAAGGGAGGGGCAACTCAAAGGGGGAACGCACTCAGTATGAACGACGTCTCTTCATGGACGTTAGTCGAGCGCGAGCAGAAGAGCCTAGAAGTGTTGCATCAGGCGTTCGAGGAGTTTGGGCCGAGCGCGATGGCCGCTGCCTTCACCGGCGGGAAGGACTCGCTCGTCGTGCTCGACTTAGTGCGACGAGCTGGGGGTGGGCGCATTCCCATCCCCGTCTTACACATTGACACGACCGTGGATTTTCCCGAAGTCTACGAGTATCGCGACCGGCTGGCCCGCGAGTGGGGCTTTCGGTTGGTTATATATCAGAATCGAGAAGCCCTCGTCGAAGCCCCGCCCACCGATGACCCCAAATTCTGTCTCTTCTGCACCACGCGCCTCAAGACCGAAGCGCTCAACCAAGCGATAGAAAAATATAAGTGGCGCGCGCTCATCACCGGAGTCCGGTGGGATGAGCACAACGCGCGCTCACAAGAGACGTATTTCTCGCCCAGGCCCGATCACACGCGCGTCCATCCGATCTTGCATTTCCGGGAGCGCGACGTCTGGGAGTATATTAAAAAATATCAGTTGCCGTACTGTCCCCTCTATGACAAGGGCTATCGCAGCTTGGGCTGTGTGCCGTGTACCAAGCCCGTCTCTGATCTCAGTGTGCCGGAGCGGGCCGGGCGCGGCACCGACAAAGAGGGGCTGATGGAACGATTGCGGGCGCTCGGGTATTTTTGAATCACGGAGAGCATGAGAGCACGGAGGGCACGGAACCAGCCGACTCGAATTCGAAAGTTCAGGGGTTCGCAGGTTCAGACCTCGCGAACCTACAAGCTTTTCAACTGGCAGGCTGTGATGCACTCTCTCCCTCGCCTGCGCTTCTGGCTGTTGGTCGTTTTGGTCTTTGCCGTGCCCATCGCGATCTATCTGCCCAACACCGAGTATGGCTACACCAAGAGCGCCGTGCTCTCTTGGGGCATCTCGCTCTTAGTGATGCTGTGGGCCATCGAGCTCTTTGTGCGCCCTCAGATACAGATCAATCTGACACGACTTGCCTGGCCGGCGCTGGGCGTGCTGGGGGCAGCCGCGCTCTCATTAATCAATGCTGAGAGTCTCGCGCTCAGTTTGATCAGCTTTGTCGGGCTGATCTACTTTGGTCTGCTCGGCTTAGCCATCGTCAACGCCGTCGAGAGCGAGCGCGATATCAAGATCGTTGTGAGCGCGCTGGTGCTCTCGGCGAGCATCGCGTCGGGGTACGGGCTGTTGCAATATTACGGAAAGCTGCCGGGGCCGCCGGGATTTGTCGGGGGCAGCCCAGCGATGATCTCGACCTTTGGAAACCCCAACTATCTTGCGGGGTTTCTTGCGCATCTGGTCGTGCCGGGGGTCTTTCTCTGTTTTGTGATCCAGAATCGGTGGGCGCGGCTTGGTCTCTTAGTGTTCTTGGTGCTGATGACCGCGGCGCTCGTCGCGGCCAATTCCGTGGGCGCGTGGCTGGCTGCGCTCTTCTCGGCAATCTTCTTCTTCGCAGGGATAGTGCTCTTTCGCCTGGGAAGGGCACTGCACGCCCAGCGCCGCTGGGCGCTCGCCGTCGTGATTGTGTTGGGGCTGGTCGTTTGGTTGCAATCGCCGCCGGGGCCGCTCAATGCGCTCATCGGTCGCGCGGCAACTCTTGAGGGTGGCCCCATCGAGAAGGTCGTGCAGTTCTTTCAGCGTCTGTGGGAAGAGAATTCTGGGATCGCGCGCAGCTGGAACTGGTGGATCGCCTACGAGATGCTCAAGGCGCACCCGTTTGTGGGCGTAGGGCTTGGGGACTACAAAGTCGAATTTTTAGAGTACAAAGCGCGCTTCAAAGAGACTCCCCTGGGGCAGCAATATAACTTCTATCTGCCCAGGGCGATCCAAGCGCATAACGACTATGTGCAGCTCATCGCCGAGCTGGGGCTGATCGGGCTGCTCGCTGTGGGGTTCTTCGTCGGGGTGCTCATCCGAAGCGCCCATAACTTTGTGCGCTCTTCTGAGAGCCCCGAACGACGCGTATGGGCCGTCGCACTCTGTGCGGGCATAGTCGCTTTTTTGACGGACGCGCTCGTGAGCTTCCCGTTGCATCTGCCGGCGTCCGAGCTCAATCTCGTGCTCTTGATGAGTCTGCTCTACACGCGTCCCCTGCTCGGCTCGTCGCCCACGGTCACGCTCGGCTCGAAGACAAAGACTGCCGTTGGCGCGACGGCGCTTGCTCTGGCGCTCGTCGTCTCGCTCTTTGTGTATCGCGACTGGCAGGCCGATATCGCTCTCGATGAAGGAGAAGCTGCAATCAATAGTCTGCGCTACGAGATGGCTCGGGTGGCTCTGGAGCGCAGCGTCGCGCTCGCTCTCGCTCCGGGGAAGGCTCTCTATTATCTTGGGGTGATCTATAGCGAGCGGGGGGAGTTAGCGCGCGCCCGCGACTATTTTGAGCGCTCGCTCAAGACATATCCCACGGAGAACGCTTATATTCAGTTGGCCGACGTTGATTTGCGCCTGGGGGAGTCAGAACGTGCTCACGAGCGCCTGAAGGCATTGCTGCGGCTCGACCCGGAGCCGACGATGCGCTTGGAAGCTGAATTTATGCAGCGCGTGCTCGTGCCGCTATCTCAGGGGGATCGCGTTCTGGTGTGGGCGGAGATCGCCAAATTTTTACAAGAACATCCGGACTATCCTCGGGGGTATCTGGTGCGCGGGATGCTGCATAGCGAGCGCGGCGAGAGAGAAGCTGCCCGCGCGGAGTTCGAGAAGGGGCTTGAAGTCATCGCGAAGCTGAAGTCGGGAATTCTCAAACGCCTCGAGCAGATCGAGCGCAGCCGCCGGCTTATTGACCCTGATGAGCTGAATCAGCTTCGCGCGCGCGCGGCCGCGCTCGTCCAGATGGAGGCCCAGCTCAAAGAATTGATCGCCCAGCTGCGCTGAGTACATCAAGGCCCTCACCCCTGTCCCCTTGGAGGGAGAGGGGAGCAAGAGGAGTGAGGGGGTTGAGTTGCCGGTCTCTTACTCTTAGAATAGAGTGCTATGGAATTTCTCAAACGCGCCGTAGATTGGATCTTCGGCGAGACGAACGAGCAGCGGCTGCGCAAGCTCCAGCCCATCGTAGACGAGATCAATAGTCTAGAGCCGGAGATCCAGAAGCTTTCTGACGATCAGCTGCGCGCCAAGACGGACGAGTTTAAAGACAGATTGGCCCACGGCGAGACGCTCGATGATATTCTCCCCGAGGCGTTCGCCGTCGTGCGCGAGACGGCGCGACGCACCGTGGGGCTGCGCCCTTATGATGTCCAGCTCATCGGCGGTATTGTTATTCATCAACGCAAAATAGCCGAGATGAAGACCGGCGAGGGCAAGACGCTCGTCGCTACTATGCCGGCCTATCTCAATGCGCTCGTGGGCAAGGTCCACATCGTCACGGTCAATGATTACTTGGCCAAGCGCGACCGCGAGTGGATGGGCCCCATCTACGAAGCGTTGGGGCTCACAGTCGGACTGCTCCAAGAGACCAGCTCCCCAGAAGAGCGCAAACGTGCCTATCAGTGCGATATCGTCTACGGGACCAATACCCAGTTTGGCTTCGACTATCTCAGAGATAACTTGGTGATCTCGCGCGATCAGAGGGTTCAGACGGGGCTTGACTTCGCGATCGTAGACGAGATAGATAACATCTTGATTGACGAAGCGCGTACCCCGTTAATTATCTCCGGGAGCACTTCGGAGACGATCAAGCTCTACAAGAAATTCGCTGCGATTGCCCCGCGCTTCCAGAAGGGCATCGACTTCGAGATCGACGAGAAGTCTCGCCGGGTGCACTTGACCCCCGAGGCCGGCGTCAAGAAGGCCGAAGAGATCTTAAAGATAGACAATCTCTACGCGCCGGAGCACGTCGATTTATTAAAACATTTGGAGACGGCCCTGCGCGCCTTGCATCTCTACAAGAGAGAGCGAGACTATATCGTCAAAGACGGGCGCGTCATTATTGTTGACGAGTTCACCGGGCGGCTCATGCCCGACCGCCGCTGGAGCGACGGGCTCCATCAAGCTATTGAGGCCAAAGAGGGTCTAGAAATCAGAAAAGAACAGCAGACGCTCGCGACGATCACCCTGCAGCACTACTTCAAGCTCTATAAGAAGCTCGCGGGCATGACCGGAACTGCAAAGACCGAAGAAGAAGAATTCCAGCAGATCTACGGGCTGAGCGTCGTCGTCATCCCCACGCATAAACCCATGATCCGCCAAGACCTGCCCGATAAGCTCTTTACCACCGAAAAAGCCAAGTTCAACGCCATCGTGGAAGAGGTGTATCGCCTGCATGAGCTTGGACGCCCGGTGCTCATCGGAACGACTTCGATAGAGAAGTCTGAGTATCTGAGCACGCTGTTGAGTCGGCGCGGCTTGCCCCATAATGTGCTCAATGCCAAGCATCATGAGCGCGAGGCTGAGATCATCAAAGACGCGGGGCAGCGGGGCGCGATCACGGTCGCCACGAACATGGCCGGGCGCGGCGTGGACATCAAGCTTGGCCCAGGGGTGGCCGAGCTTGGGGGCTTGCATATCATTGGGGCGCAGCGCCATGAGAGCCGCCGCATTGACGACCAGCTCCGTGGGCGCGCCGGCCGCCAGGGCGACCCCGGCAGCTCCCAGTTCTACGTCTCCCTCGAAGACGATCTGATAAGACTCTTTGGCGACAACAAGCTGCTCTCGTTTGTGAAGAAGGGCATGACCGAAGGCGAAGCGTTAGAACACCCCATGCTGACGCGGGCGATCCGCAACGCGCAAAAACGCGTCGAGATCCATTACTTTGGCATCAGAAAGCGCTTGATCGAGTACGACCAGGTGATGGCGCGCCAGCGCGAAGCGATCTATAGCCTGCGCGAGAGGTTCTTGATCGGCGCAAGCACCGAAGAGAGCGCCCAAGACTTAGATGACTATCTCACCGGGATCATTGAAGGATACACAGATACTCTCATTACGCGCTATCTCTCTGGGGAGGAGCGCGACGAGGAGGGCTTGCAGAAAGAACTTGCGGGATTTCAGAACGCCCCGCTCGACTTTTCTGTCGCTGGGCTGCCCGTGGACGAGGCGCGCACGAAGATCTTCGATTTCTTGCTGAAGAACTATCACGCCCAAGCCTCTCGGCTGGGCGGGGCGTTCCCCCACTTGGCTCGGTATATGATCTTAAATCTCATTGACGAGAACTGGCGGCAGCATTTGTTCGCCCTCGATGAGTTGCAAGACGTGATCGGCTGGCGCGCCTACGCCGGTCGTGACCCATTAATAGAATTCAAGCGCGAGTCGTTCCAGCTCTTTCAAGAGCTGCTCGGTCGGATCGAAGAGCAGATCATCAGCTATCTGATTAAGCCTCAGCTGAAGATCGTGGCGGCGCAGCCGGGGCGGCCAGCACGAGTCGAGTCGCTTTTCTATCGCCATGACGAGATCACGGCGACGGCGGGAAATTCTCAGTCGGAGAAGCCCAAGGCGCAGCCGCGCCGCGTCCAGCAGAAAGTCGGGCGCAACGACCCCTGCCCCTGCGGATCGGGCAAGAAATACAAACACTGCTGCATGAAGTCACAAGAATCTAAAACCCAATGATAGACTCCGGGCGCAGATAGTGGCACGTATAGCCGTTCGGGTGTTTCTGTAAGTAATCTTGATGCTCTTCTTCGGCACGCCAGAACGGCCCGGCCCTCTCGACTTGTGTCACCGCGCCCCATCGGCTGTATCTGTTGAGACGCTCGATGAACTCGAGCGCAATCCGGCGCTGCGCTTCGGTATGATAGAAGATCGCCGAGCGATATGACTCGCCGATATCGTTCCCTTGACGGTTGAGCGTCGTCGGATCGTGCATCCGGAAGAAATAGCGCAAGAGCTGCTCAAACGGGAGCTGCTGGGGATCATAGATCACCCGCACGGCCTCGGCATGACCGGGGTGATGGCGATAGGTCGCGTTGGGGACGCGGCCCCCCGTATAGCCCACATCCGTGTAGACAACGCCCACAATCTTTCTCAAAATCTCTTGCATCCCCCAGAAGCATCCTCCGGCTAGGTAGACGACCTCGCGATTGGGGACAATCCCCGCGAGAATGAACGGCTCCAGATAGCGCGCGTAGCCTTCAGCCTCCATCTGAGCGACGGGCACAAAGCGCAGCGCTGCCGAGTTAATACAGTATCGCTTATGGGTGGGCGGCGGGCCGTCGTCGAAGACGTGACCCAAGTGAGAATCCCCGTGCTTGGAGCGCACTTCAGTGCGCACCATTCCATACGAATAGTCGGGCTTCTCGACGATATTTTCTGGCTCAATGGGCCGGGTGAAACTGGGCCAGCCCGTGCCCGAATCGAATTTATCGAGCGACGAGAACAACGGCTCGCCGCTCACGACATCAACGTAGATGCCCGGCTCATGATGGTCCCAATAGGCATTCTGAAACGGCGGCTCGGTGCCGCAGTTGCAGACGACCTCGAATTGTTCGGGCGTGAGACGCTTCTTCAGCTCTTCTCTAGAGGGTTTCTGTGCCATGCACGCCTCCTGTCACAGGGCTATTATAGCATGGTTGCTCTCGCGGTGCTTGCCGCTATAATCTCAGTGGGTGATTGACATGCGAATCTTTGCCGTTGTCGCGCTCTTGCTGGTGTGGGCTCTCCTCCCCAGTTCAGCACAATCCCAGTTAGTTGTGATCTTGGATTGGTTGCCCAACCCCAATCACGTCCCGCTCTACGTCGCTCACGAGATGGGTTTTTTCGCTGCCGAGGGTCTTGCGGTTTCGCTGCACGCGCCCACGGCGTTTGACCCCAGCGATCCAGCCAAGCTCGCCGCTTCGGGTCGTGTTGATCTCGCGATCACCACGCCCATAAACTTGATTGTCATTCGTTCACAGAATGCCCCCTTGACTGCCGTCGGCTCGCTCATCCAAAAACCCTTGGGCGGGCTGTTGGCCCTCAAAGAGCGCGGCATTCAGACCCTCAAAGACTTCAAAGGGCGCACGATCGGGTATTCTTTGGAGCCCGAAGAGCCGGTCTTGTGGGCGGCGATGCTTGAGACTGCGGGCCTCAAGCCAGGAGACTATACTCTGATTAACGTGGGCTTCGACACGCTCCCGGCGCTGCTGACGGGTCAGGTGGACGCCATCGGCGCGTTCCGCAACGTCGAAAAAATTCTAGTCGAAGTCCAAGAACGCAAAGAGACGGTCTTCTTCCCGTTTGAAGAGCACGGGATTCCCGATCACCCGCAGCTCGTCTTCATTGCCAACGAGACCATGGTGCAGCAGAAATCAGAATTGCTGAAAAGATTCTTGCGGGCGGTCGCTCGCGCCGTGACGCTGACGCTCCAAGACCCGACTCGAGCGTTTGGGCTCTTTCTCAAAGCCAATCCCGATCTCCAAAGAGAAGCCGACTTGAACAGACTCTTCTTCGAAGCGACGATCGCGCTCTTTCAGGGCGCGCCTTGTCATAATCAGTTAGAGAAGTGGGCTAAGCTGCAGAACTTTCTCTTTGAAAGAAAATTGATCGAGCGCACCAGCGATCTTGCTCAGCTCGTCACGGTCGCTCTTCTGCCCCCGGAGTGTGCGAGATGATCGGAGTTGGATTTTATCAGTTCTGTCCGGTCTTTGGCGACAAGCGCGCTAATTTACAGAAGATCGCCGACGCTGTAGAGAAGATCGAAGCAGATCTGCTCGTGCTGCCGGAGCTGTGCACCACGGGGTATCTCTTCACGTCGCCCACTGAAGTCTTTGAGCTTGCCGAGCCGATCCCCGGCCCAACGACGCTCTTTTTAGAGAGCATAACGCGCCGCAAGCACCTGTGGCTTGTGCTGGGCATGGCGGAGCGAGACGAAATCTCTAAAAAGTGCTATAACTCCGCGGTGCTCCTCGGGCCGGACGGCTACAGGGCGACCTATCGCAAGGCCCATCTCTTCTTGGAAGAGAAGCTCTATTTTGCTCCTGGTGACACGCCCTTTCGGGTCTATGATCTAGGGATTGCGCGGGTAGGGATGCTCGTCTGTTTCGATCATTTCTTTCCGGAGGCGACGCGGGCGTTAGCCCTCCAAGGAGCGCAGATCATCTGTCATCCCTCGAATTTGGTCCTGCCGGGCAAGGGGCAGCAGATCACGCGCGTGCGCGCCATGGAGAATCGAATCTTCTGGGTCTTGGCCAATCGCTCTGGGACGGAGGAGCGCGGGGGGAAGAAGCTTTCGTTCACAGGGGCCAGTCAGATCGTCGCGCCTACTGGGGAGATACTCGCTCAAGCGCCGCCTGATGAAGAATCTGTGCAGATCGTCCAGATCAGCCCGGCAGAAGCCGATGACAAGAGAGTGACGGCGATGAACGATCTTTTTGCGGATCGGAGGCCGGAGATGTATGAATCGAGGCGGGTGGGCGCCCACGATATCGTGAAATTCCCTTGATTCGCTCAAAACGCTCTTGTAAACTGTAATTACTCGGTTTCACGGAATTACAGAGGTGACTATGGCCATCGCACAGGTTCGCTTTCACAATGCGTTCGAGCAGAAGATCTATAGTTTTTTAGAGAGATTCGCGCAAGATGGACAGATTCAGCTCCACGGTGGAGCAGACTATGTTCTCGCTGGCCAGCAGATCGACGCGGCTTTCGATTATGAGCACTATCGCGTCCTGATCGAGTGCAAAGAGAGAGACGCTCCCGTTATCTCGCTCTTGGAACCCATCAATAAGCTCTCATCCGTCATCGCCGAGGCGCGGCGCACTGAGCCTCACAGAACATACTTTGGCGTCATCGTCGTCAACTTCGATTGGGCCCAGATCAAACCCGAAGACGTGCAGAAAGCCAACTCCCAAGGACTGAAGATCTGGACGGCCGAGCGCGTTCGCTTCTATGACAAATTGATAGATGCCCTCAACCCCGAATTGGCTCTGCTCTCGCTCCTCAAGGACGAGTTCGGCGTCACCCGCGACACGGGAAAGATCATCTCGGTCCCGGCGATCAAGACGACCCGCTTCGGCAAAGACCTGCTCACGTTCGAGCTGGAAGCTTCCAAACTCATGCCCCTGGCCTATGTCTTCCGCCTCACAGACCCCCACACCGAAGCCTATCAAAGAATGATCGACAAAGATCGGCTCATGGAGATCGCGGCCGAACTCTCCAAAGAGAAGCTCGAAGTCAACTTCCCCAACAACATCATCGTGAGCTTTGAAGAGGGCGTGCGCTGGGAGCCGACCAACGGCAACGTCGGCACACTGCACATTCCCGAACGCTATGGCATCGCCTGGGTGATTGACGGCCAACATAGACTCTATAGCTTCTGCAAGCTCGAAAACAAACAGATCGCTGAGAACTTCAAGCTCATCGTCACGGCTTTTCAGAATCTGACTAAAGCTGAACAAGCGACGGTCTTTCGTACTGTCAACAACAAGCAGAAGAAGATCAACGCCAACTTGGTAGACTTCTTGCTGAGCAAAGAGATTGCTACCGACGATCCGCGCTCGATTGCCGCCCGCGTCATCATTCGCTTTCACGAAGAGAAGTTCTTCGACTACGATATAGATTGCGGGTTCAACGGCGGGCTGCTCAAATTATCGAGTTTGTGTAGCGGGCTTGTCCGTCATGGTCTTGTGGGGCGCTCCAAGGGGGTGCTCCAGAAAACCCCCAAGGACGAGTCCACGCCCTATCATCTCCTCAAGCAGTATCTCTTGGCAGTCAAAGAGACCTTCCCGACGAACTGGAAGAAAGAGAACTCTTTCGTGCAGAGCAACGTCGGGTTGAATATCTTCTTCGCGCTGTTGAAGAAGATCATCCGGCACATGGGGGTCTCGAAAGAGAGACTGGACGAGCTGCGCCAGCGAGATTTCGAGAGATATCTTGAGCCGCTGAAGCTCACCAAATTCACCGATGAGCTGAAGAAGTTCGCGGCGACGGAGTCGGGTCGCGCCGCGATTGTCAAGATGCTCTCCGGCAAGATTGAGCAAAAGTTTAAGGGCTTTGCAGAGCTGTGATGGACGAGCAGGCGTTGCTTCACAAAGCGTCAGAGCTCTTCGCCTCCCAAGGGCGGCTTATCCAGCTTCCTTGGCGCGGGCGTGCCGTCTTCGTCGGCGACACCCACGGCGATCTCGAAGCCTCTCAGATCGTCATCGAACGCTATCTGAATTCCCAAACGACGCTCGTCTTTTTGGGAGATTACGTGGATCGTGGGCCGCAGTCGCTCGAGAATATTCTCTTTCTGCTGGAGCAGAAGCTCAAGCATCCAGACAAGATCTTTCTGTTGCAGGGCAACCACGAGGGCTGGAAGGTCGCAGAGTTCTCTCCGGCGGATTTTTGGCAGAGTCTCTCTAGCGAGCGCCGGGAAAACTTCGCTAAGACGCTGGCGTTGCTCCCCTTGGTCGTCTCGACGCCCAACGGTGTGCTGGCTGTCCACGCCGGATTGCCAGACGTTCACACTCTGAGCGAGATCAATCAGGTCGAGTTGGGATCGGAGAACTGGCGGGCGATCACCTGGGGGGACTGGCAAGAAGTCTCTGGGTACTATTTGGGGGCCTGGGGCAGTCGCCCACAGTACGGCGAAGCCTACTTCCGTGAGATCATGAGACGACTCGACAAAAAGATAGTAGTGCGCGGGCACCAGCCCCATGCGCCGCGCTATCTCTTTGGCAAGCGCTGTCTCACGCTGTTTACGTCGTCGGCCTACCCAGTGCCAAGAACCGTAGCGATTCTCGATTTAACTCAGCCCATCGAGAAGGCTGATCAGCTCACCCTGGAGACGATCTGAGATACTCCAGCACCCTCTCGAGTTCGACTTGCCAGGTCGTCCACTGCTTGTAGGGCCTAAACCCCAGCTCAAAGTTGATCTTGAGCATCGGCGCGTTGGAGTTGGCATTGCCCGTGCGCACGCGCTTGACTTGCGGACGATCCCGCAGTACTTTCTCGAGCATCGCCGCCTTGAGCCACTTCCCCAGCCCATGCCCACGATATTGGGGAAAGACCCCTGTGTCTCCTTGGTAGAGCGTCTCCGGCTCAAAGGCGCTCCAGAAGACTTCGGTGTAGCCCGCAAGATTTCCCGTCTTCCTCTCGCGGATGTACATCGTCCAGCGCTCGGTCTTGCGCTCGGTGAGAGAAGCTTCGATCTGACGCAATTGCTCTCTCGTCCACGTGATGTCTTCGATCTCTAAGTTATCTCGCGGCTCGGTGTTCATCACCTCGCGCAGCTTCACTATAGCGTCGAGCTCCTCTTCGGGATAGGGGCCTTCCCACAGACCAAGCTCGAACTCGTCCTTCGGAGCGCGCTCTTGCCATTCTTTCAGCAAGTCTCGCCGAAGCTCGCTCAGAGTGAGCTGATTCGTGCCGGAGACCATCCCCACGCGGGCCCCTAGGCGCTTCATGAACGCCTCCCCGGCGGGGATCGCCGAGTCTGTCGAAGTCATCAGCAGCCGGCGCTTCTCGTGCTGCGCGACATCGGCGATCAGCTTGAGCAAGCGCTTGGCTAGCCCTTGGCGACGCCATTGCGGCAGCACGGCGATATCGAAATTCAAGAGATGTTGGTTGTCTTCGGTGCGCCACAGGGTCGCGACGGCTCGCGCGACGATCTCGCTGCCCTGCCAGACGGCCCAGCGCCGGGCCACCACAAACGGGGGTGTCGCCTGCAGCTCTCGGATCGTCTCTTCAAGTTCTGTGGGCGGGTCCTCAGGCCACATCTCAGCCTGAATGCGGTTGACAAAAGCATTGTACGCTCGAAAGTCTGCTTGGCTTGCCGTCTTCGGGTCGAAGGGGTGTATCTCTAGATAGGCCATACGTGTACTCTATCAGATCGCTTGGGGTGCGTCAACCCTGCGCAACCGCAATTTTCGCCCTGACATGCGTCATAGCGAACTTCAGAGCTTTTCGGCACAATACAAAAGCATGGAAGGTCAAGATCTGGGCAAGCTCCTACCCCTGTGGTCGGCGCTGCCCTTCGTTTTCTTATTGCTCTCGATAGCACTTCTCCCCTTGGCCGTTCCGCATTTTTGGGAGAAGAATAGAAATAAAGCCATCGTCAGTGCCATCTTTGGCATCCCCGTGGCGCTCTATTTAGCTGTCAGCCCGGAGCTTGCACACTTCGCTCGGAACTGTCTCAATATTGGAGTTCCCATCTGTGTCAACGGCGCGGGCGTCGAGGTGATCGTCAAGACGGCTCTCGAGTATTCCTCGTTTATTCTATTGCTTGGGGCGCTCTTCACTATTTCGGGGGGCATTGTGATCCGCGGTAGCTTCCCCGGCACCCCTGAAGTCAATACGATCTTTTTGGGGATCGGCGCGATCTTGGCGAGCTTCATCGGCACGACTGGCGCGTCGATGCTCCTCATTCGGCCCCTGCTGCGTGCCAACGCTGTCCGACAGCGCAAGGCCCATATTGTCATATTCTTTATCTTTCTCGTGAGCAACACTGGGGGTCTGCTCACCCCTCTGGGCGATCCTCCGCTCTTTCTGGGCTTCTTGAACGGCGTCCCCTTCGAGTGGACGCTCTCGCTCTTTCCCCAATGGCTCCTCGTCTGTGGCAGCTTGCTCGTGGTCTTCTATATTTGGGACTCGGTCGTCTTTCGAGCAGAGGACATTCAGCGTCCTGGGGATTTAGACGAGCTTGTCTTACACCACGAGCCCTTTCAGATCGTGGGGGTGCGCAATATCGTGCTGCTTGGGGGAGTTGTAGCGACGATCTATCTCTGCGGGACATTTCACCTCGGGCACGGCCTGCACGAGCTGGTCTTGGGAGGGTCTCTGCTCGTGCTGGCGCTGCTGAGCTGGAGACTCTCTGACGAAAGGTGGAGAGCGGAGAATCACTTCAGCTGGGGGCCGATCATCGAAGTTGCCGTCGTCTTTGCTGGGGTCTTCGCCACGATGATCCCGGCGCTCTTGATTTTGAACGCCCGCGGCTCGGAGCTGGGCCTGAAAGAGCCGTGGCAGTTCTTCTGGGCTACTGGGACGCTCTCGAGCTTTTTAGATAACGCCCCGACGTATCTGACGATGTCAGCGACTGCTGCGGGACTGATGGGAGTTGGCGTGGAGGTCCCGCACTATTTGTATCAGCTCATCGAGACTGGCGCCGGCGCAACGTTCTTGGCTGCTGTCTCCTGCGGGGCCGTCTTCATGGGCGCGAATACGTATATTGGCAACGGCCCCAACTTTATGGTAAAAGCTATAGCGGAGAGTGAGCACATACAGATGCCCAGCTTCTTCGGCTATATGGTCTACTCAGGGCTGATTCTCATCCCAATCTTTGCCCTGGTGACGTGGATATTCTTTCGCTAAGGAGGCACTATGAAGACCCTGTGGGCTGAACGCTATGCCCAACGGACGCAGCGCATCCAAAGTTCTGCGATTCGCGAATTGTTGAAGCTCACTGAGCAACCGGACGTGATCTCGTTTGCGGGCGGCCTGCCCGCGCCCGATGTCTTCCCCGTCAAAGAGTTCCAAGAAGCCTGCCAGAAAGTCTTGGCCGAGCACGGCCCCCAAGCGTTACAGTACAGCACGACCGAGGGCTATCGTCCCTTAAGAGAGATGATCGCGCGCCACACGGCGCGCTACGGCATCGTCGTCGGCCCCGATAATATCTTAATTACCAGCGGTTCCCAGCAAGCATTAGATCTGATTGGGAAAGTCTTCATCAACCCCGGGGATCGTATTCTCGTCGAGAATCCCACGTATCTGGGAGCGCTGCAAGCGTGGAACGCGTACCAAGCCGAGTACGTCACCGTTCCCCTCGACGACGACGGGATGCAAACAGAAAGACTCGAAGCCGCCCTGCGCGCCGGCCCGAAGTTTCTCTATGTCCTGCCCAACTTTCACAACCCCGCCGGGGTGACGCTCTCGCTGGAGCGCCGCAAGAAACTTATAGAACTCGCTGATCACTACGGGGTGCCCATTATCGAAGATGACCCCTATGGGCAGTTGCGCTATGAGGGGGATCATCTCCCGTCGTTAGTCGTACTCGACAACGAGTTTCAGAGACACAACGGCGCGCCCTATAGTGGGAACGTGATCTATCTGAGCACGTTCTCCAAGACCTTAGCGCCGGGGCTGCGGTTGGGGTGGATCATCGCGCCGGTAGAAGTGATTAAGAAACTCGTGCAAGCCAAGCAAGGGGCCGATCTGCACACGAGCACGTTCACGCAGATGGTGGCCTACGAAGTCGCGCACGGGGGCTTTTTAGACAAGCACGTGCGGGTCATTCGTGCTGTCTACCGAGAGCGGCGCGACGCCATGCTCAAGGCTTTGGAGAGGTACTTCCCCGAAGGGGTGCGCTGGACGCGGCCCCAAGGAGGGCTCTTCCTGTGGGCGATACTTCCGGAGCACCTGGACGCTGCTGAGGTCCTCAAGGAAGCCATCAGAGAGAGGGTTGCGTTTGTGCCCGGCGCGCCGTTCCACCCTGACGGCTCCGGGCAGAACACGATGCGCCTCAACTTCTCGTACATGAGCCCCGACAAGATCGAGGAGGGCATTAAGAGACTGGGGCGGGTGCTGGAACGCTTTGTAGAGACTCGGCCAGCAGCAGCTGTCGCTTAAGTTTACGGTAAGCAGACTTGGCCGTCCGGGAGATTCGCAAACGGATGCGCTCCCGGATTCCCCTTGTGATTCCCCGATCTGTTGTTGCCCTCGAGAGTAACACTGCCCTCGAAGGTCACTCTGCCGCGGAAGAAGTCGAACGTCGCCCCGCAGCGCCGCAGCCACGCCATTACTCCCCAATCAGCGCTCCCGCGCACGACTGACTCTATGAACTGCACCTGGACGTCCCCAACGACCACGACGCCGCTACAGAGAGTATCGGTGCGCAGACACGCTTCAGCCGTGCCATTGCCCTGCAGCGCCGTGCGCCGGATCTCTACATTCGCCGCGCCGCTCACCTCGAGACCGTCGTTCCCGTTCTCAGAGATCTGGGAGTTCGTCAGCAGCGCTTGCGCTGTATCGGTCACGAGCAACCCGTCGGCACTGTTCCTCAGAATCTCTGCGGACTCTGCAGTCGCTTGTGCAGAATCTCTCACGGCCAGCCCGTCGGACTTATTCTCCGCGACCCGTGAGCCTACGAGCTCCAACTGGGCCGCGATCCGTACCTCAAGCCCGCGCAGCTTATTATTGGATATCTGAGAGTTCTGGAGCTTCACCCGTGCAGAATCTCGCGCTTCAATACCGTCGCCGCCGTTGCCGGAGACCGTCGAGTCTGTCAGGGTGAGCTGAGCCCTTTCGGAGACAAAAATCCCGTCGTCGCCGCTGTTGGAGACGGAGCTACTGATAAGCTGCACCATGGCTGAGCCGGCGATCTCGATGCCATCGTCAGCGTGATTGCTGATCTGTGCGCCCTTCAGCGTCGTCTGGCCGTAGAGCAGCAGCCCGTCTCCACGACTCCCTGTCACTGTGACGCCCTCAAGGACAACCGACTGAACTTCGGCAAGCACCGAGAGCACGAGCTGGCGCTCCGGCAGGGCTTTGAACGTCGCCGTGCCGCGCACCGTGACGGGCTTCCCAATAGTGAGCCCGACCTCATACGTCCCATTCTGCACGACCACCGTTCCGCCGGGAGCGATAGCGTCTAGGGCTTCTTGGAGATTTTGGAAATCCCCGGGGACAGCGAGCTGGTTTTTTTCAGTCTGTGGAACAAGCGGCTTTCTCAAAGCTGGCGAGGCAAAGCCGCATAGATCCGCGCCGTTGCCCCGCATCGTAGTGGGGGTCCCGGAAGCTTTTCCAGCAAAGACCCGCAGCCCACATCGCTTATTGTTCTCGATAACACTCTCGCTGAGCTGCAACACAGCAGAATCCCTCACGACCAAGCCGTCCAGCCCGTTGTCGGTGATCCGAGCGTTCTGGAGAGCGACGACTGTTGAGCCTTCGGCGCGCACGCCATCGTACTGATTGTTCGATATCTGAGCGTTGGTGATCGTGACGCGAGCAGAACCCACAGCGAGCACGCCCATGAAGCTCTCCGCGACGGCGACGTCATCGAGAGTCACTCTAGCTTGGCCAGAGATTCGTATGGCAGCGCCAAAGCGCGATCCGCTTACAGTCAAGCGTGCCAAGGCAACTGTGATCTCCTGGTCGCGCTCAATCCGCACGGCCCCTTGCAGGACAGTCTGAGCTCTTCCCGCGCCACGGAGCGAGAGAGTTTTCGCTATAGTGATATTCCCAGTGAACGTGCCCGCCGCTAGGCAGACGAGAGCGCCCTCACCAGCAGTATTGATCGCTTGCTGAAGAGGCTGACCTGGCTGAACAGTAACAGCGCAGTCTTGAGTATAAGAACCGAGCGCCATCAAGACGAGAATGACCCCGACAAGAGCGGATCTCATAGTATCTCCCTAGGTTTTCCTGTGGCTCTGTCCATTTTGCTGGCCCCCAAGTCCCCTCTCCCGTAGCTCACCTACGGGAGAGGGGTGGCCCCGGGGTGAGGGCCTCTACACTTTGATCACCTTCACTTTGGTGTCGTAGAAGACGGCGCTACCGCCGTAGACGTCCACAAGGCACGTGTTTTTGAGATACGGGTCGACGCGCATAGCAGCATTGGCGTGAATGCCGGCCACGCCGCCTAGCCCTGTCGCACGACGACGCTCATCGCCTTTGACGACTTGCCCGTCAATCGCGATGTCAGTGGCGCCGTAAGCCCAGTGACCGTAGCCGAGTGCGAAACTGATCACTCCCGGTCGGATGCCTTCAGTCACGTGCACGCTGCCGATCATTGGGACTTTCGTGCCGTTGGCCAGATCCCAGACACCCTCAGGGTTGC
>JBBISQ010000032.1:0-18876 GCA_037441155.1 Candidatus Fraserbacteria bacterium | reverse complement strand
CTGTTTCAGTTAACTTCCCCGAAACTCCTGCTCGGATTCAGCGTTCGCTTTGATCTCTTCATCCGTGAAGAGCACGGGGTAATAGTCGTTCACAAGCCAATACGCGAGCAGGTCCCCAAAGTGCGGCGTGCTCAAAACCCCGCTGTTGCCCGTGGGCAGCGCGTTCCACGCGTGAATCCCCTTGGGGTTCAGCTCGACGATGTGTCTCTGTGACGGACCGCGACTAAACCCGAAATCTTCGGCTTTCGTTCCCTTGACGTTATAGTTTGCCACGTCTACGGCAGCGAGCGTCCCATCTACGGGCAAGCCGTCGGCGTATTCGGGCTGCGCATAGACTGCCGGAGGCACGCTCAATTTATTGGTCTGGGGATGGAGCGCATTTCTGAAGATGATGCGATGGACCTTCCCCCAGCGATAGTCTGACAGTCTTTCAGATTTATTATATGCTTTAGCAAACGCATCGCCCTTGAGCAGATCGAGCGCCTCTTGCAGACTCTGTAAGATGAGCCAATCTCTCTCTTCTTCAGGGGACAAGAAGAGATCGGGCACATCGAAGAAGTCCACATCGGACTCGCCCTTGCCCTGCTTCTTCGGGAATCTCTCGAGGAGATTGATGATCGCCTTCACGGCGAAGAAGCCACCGGGCTTGGGCATCGTCTTGTCCAAACGATCCAAGGTGTCGTCAATGACGCGCCGGATGAAGACGCTCAGCCAGACGTTGAAGATCGTCGTGGCGACGCTGTCGGTGATCTCGCTCTCTGAGGGTGTGTTGAGCAAAAAGCCCTTGCCATCGGCGCTGACGGAGTCGTTCTCGTCGAAGCCCTCGGGGATGCCCGTCGGTGTGGCGAAGCTCCACTTCGCAAGATACTGCTCGATGGCTTCAACGAGCCGCGCATCCCCCACGAGCTCTTTCAGCTCGTCTACCGCGTCCTCAGCCTGCGCGTTCTTCAGGGCGTTGAGCACAAAGCGCGTCAGCCGCCGCGCGATGAGCGAGACCGTGTCCGCCTGAATTCGCATCATGTCTGCGACGGTGAATTTTTCGCCCCTGGCGATCTTCTGTTTGATGAGCTCTGTGATTCTTCCGGCGCGAAATCCAATATCGTAGTTCCAATCTAGATAATAGATCGCATTGCTCCCTGGGCGCCTCTGGTTGAGCGGATCGTTATCTACTGTGACCCCGACGGGGTCGTTGTTTGCGCTCACGATGAAGCCCGAGGGCGGGTTGATCGTCTGGGGCATCTCGCTCATGGGCAGGATCGCGAAGGGGATCGAATGCCCCTCTTCGGGCTGGCCTTGGAGGGCTACCCACTCGTGCCCGGCAGTGCCACTGCCGTCGCGCACGAAGAACGGCGGCAGTCCCAGCGCCACCGCGCCGCGCTCTAAGTCTTCACGGAGCGGCGCTTCGGCGCCCGTGAAGTACGCGATGGTGCCCTCGACGTCGGCATAGCCCCAATCTTGTGAGCCAAAGTCAAAGTATTTGACCCCATCCCGAAATTGCTCGAGATTCTGAGCGCGGTTCCATAGACGAAAAGTCTTGATCTCCTGGGTAGCGTAGAACCCTGTGAACTGAATCGTCACGGCTTGGCCGCTTTTTAAGTCAAGACTGGCGACGGGACCATGGCGCGGGATAATATACGTCGTCGTCTGGGGCGCGTCTTCGAAGGTGTCGGGCTGGCCGTCGCCGATCTTATTGACTCTGTACGATTCTTCAATAGCTATGAGGGGTTCGAGCTGGCCCTGATAGTTGCTAAAAAGTTTGCCATCGCGCTCGACCACCGACTCTTGGTACATATCAGTTTCGTCTAATGGGTTGACCGTGGCTCCCCACGCGATTCTCTCATTGTGCCCCAAGATGACATAGGGGATGCCGGGGAAGGTCGTGCCCACGACGTTGATGCCGTCAGCAGATTTCTGATGAATGGCGTACCAGACCCCGGGCATGTCTAAGCCCAGATGGGGGTCGTTGGCGAGCAGCGCATATCCGCTGGCAGAGAGCTTGGGACCAATGAGCCACCAGTTGCTGCCGGTCTCCATCAGCTCGGCCCGGCGGAAGATCGGCGCAAAGAACTCGATCTCTCGGAGTCTCTCGACAAAATTCGCTAACAGTTCCAGCGTCGTCGGAGAGATCTCCGGCAGCCCTGACTCCCAAGACCCACGAGACTCTCCTCGTCCCTCGGCGCTGCCCATAATAGTCGCGGGATCGGACGGCGCCGACCGGAAGAGATCGTCAAAGAAGAGCGCGTGCCCGTTGAAGCCGAGCCTGCTGCCTACCTCGCGATACTTAAAGTACGTGAGCACGTTGGACGCGTCAATATCGAAGGCCAGATCGAACGCCAGGAGCTTGCCCATCGCTAGAGTATCTAACACCGTCCACGGGGCGACTTTAGTGATCTCGATCTCTCTGTACTCCGGGGGAAGCTGACCGGTCTCGTTGATCTTCTGAATGTACGCGTTGACGCCCGCTGTGTAGGCTTCCAGCTCAGCGCGAACCTCGGGGGTTATGTTCTTTTCGCTCAGCTCTGCGGCTCGACGAATCCCCAGCGTGCGCAGCGTCGCGTCTTGGGAGAGCATGCGCGGGCCAAGCAGCTCCGCGAGCGTGCCGTTAGCCGTCCGACGGAGATTATCCATCTGCCAGAGCCGATCGCGAGCGTGCACCCATCCCACGACTCGATATAGGTCCAAAGCGTTCTGCGCGAAGACATGGGGGATGCCGTACTTGTCTTGGATGACCGCGACCGGGGCGCTCAGCCCTGGGATAGTGACCGGCTCGAGCTTCTGAGCCATTTGGGCCAGCGGCCCCAGCGAGAAGACCACAACGAATCCGACCGCAAGTATACCGACGGCAAGCTTTCGCATAGCAACCTCCCTCGAAGCGTTTTGGGTGATCTATTTATAGCACGAACTTCTACACGAAGGCAAATATAAGCCCCTCTTTGAATAGAATATAATATTTGCCCATGGGACTTGACATCCGTCATCCCTCTTATGCTATAATATGAGTTAAAAGTGCAGCTTGGGAGGCAGACGATGAGATGCGTAATCGCCGTTACTCTTATCGTGCTCCTTGTGGGTGCTCCAGCCTTTTCACAAATAATCGTAACGACGCTAACGGATGAATCGGACAATCCTTGGACAGACTGTCCACCACCGGGGACTAACGACTGCTCACTGCGCGAGGCGATCTTCGTGGCCGATTGGAACGGCAACCCATCTGACACGATCACTTTTGATCCGACACTTGACGGCGGCACCATCGTTCTAGACCCAAGCCTTGGGGGCTTGTGGATCGGGGGTGATCCATTCACAACTGTTGATGCTACGGGCTTGGCTACGGGCATAACTATTGACGCGAACGGCATCAGTACCCCGATCTCTCTTAACAGCCAATTTCTCACGATTCAAGGAAATCTCACGATCACGAACGCAGGGCCAGGAGGCACGGCCGTGGTGATCAACCCCGGTGCAGACTTTGCCACGTTGCGGGGAATCACAGTCTCGAATAACGCGGGCTCCGGCATCTCCCTCGCTAACGTGACCAGTGCGATATTGGATGGGGTGACTGCTGATAATAACCGCGATGTAGGAATCAATATATGGAGCAATGGTGCTTCAGGAACTCAAATCCGGGACTGTGTCGTGCGCAACACAACGGGAACTGGGATCTATATCAACGGTTCTAACACAGCTATCTCCAACTGTACGGTCGAGAGCAACGGAACTGGTGGGATCACCGTGGACTCTGGTGGCACGAACACAAGCGTTGATTTCACCACCGTCCGAAACAACACAGGGTCAGGAATCTACTCTAAGGCGATGATCTCTGTGACAAATAGCACGATCACAAGCAATAGTTTTGGGGGAATTTCCCTCGATGCGGGAGCGGACTTCTCCTCTATCAGTAGCTCCAATATCAGTAACAACGGTGGCGGCTCCGGCATCTTTATGAGAGGCGTAAGGACCATCTCCATCACGGGCAGCACGATCACCGGCAACTTCGCCGAGGGCATCGCTATAGTTGACTCTTCAACCGTGACGATTCAAAACAGCACGGTCTCAGACAACGGGCAGAATCGCTTGAGCTCAGGGATCTTCGTGTTTGGGGCAAGCCAGATCATCGCGATCTCGAACAATGATATTCGGAACAACGGTGGCAACGGGATCACGCTGCAAGAGGACTTCAGCAACCCAGGAAGAGCCCCTGATATTGTGTCGATTGAAAATAACATCATTGATAGGAACGGCTTTCTTGCGACCGACGGCGTGGGCATCCATATTGCTGGGGCTGTCGGGACTATCACTGGAGGCATCTATATACTCGGTAATGATATCTTCCAGAACGCTGCTCAGGGCATTTTGATCGAGAAGGCTGCAGGGAGCGACGGCCCGCAAAACGTCACTATCGGTGACTTTGACCCTATAAGCAAAATAGAGTTGAGAAACTACATCTACAGCAACGGTCAGGAAGGCGTGCTCATCCGAGATAAGGGCACAAGAGACAACATCGTTCAGTACAACCGAATCGGTGTCGATCGCGCAAGCAACCCTGCTCCTAACGGCAACTCCGGCCTCGCGCTCGTTGCGGAGACTACAAGAAACTTCGTGACTAGCAATTATATTCGCTACAACCGTTGGCAGAATGTGCTCATCTCAGGGGCAGGGACGAGCTTCAACATTGTAGGCAGCAACACGATCATGGGTGGGGCTGACACCGATCCGCCCACTGGCTACGACAACGTTGGGGTCGTCATCAACGACGGTGCAACGGACAACTTTGTAGGAAGAAATACCATCCAATGGCATGTCTTCGACGGGGTGCAGGTCGTCGGGCCAGGTACAGACCGCAACGAGATCAGCGGAAACACAATAACGAGAAATGGCCGTGGGATCGCGGTGATTCACGACTACACCGATGCTGCTCCCCCCGACCCCGACGCCCCCGCCTACGATCCCCAGACCGATAGCTTCCTCGACCCCGGCCCAGCAGAGACGCGCATTGCCAATAACGAGATCGTATCGAACAACAACGACGGGATCCTTGTGCGCCGCGACGGCGGAGGGACGATCGTCGAAAACAACACTATCAGCAACAACGGTGCTGGCTCCGCTGGCAACGGCATTCGTCTGGTGGGGTCTTCACCCATCATTCAGAACAACACCATCGAGAACAACGCTGAGAACGGGATTTTAGCCCTCGTCTTCTTCGGGAGGGACGACTCACCAAACACTACAGTAGATGACGTCCTATCCATCCCTACGATCGAGAACAACACCATCGGGGGCAACGGGACAGCTGTTGCGGGAGACAACGTCGGAGCGGGGATCTACGCCGTGGACACACCTATAGAGGACCTCCCTGCGCTCTACCAGGCTAACACCTGGAGCGCTCCCGATGACGTCATCTCCATTCAACAGGATTGGTACGGCTACGTGCGCGTCGAGGACACACACGGCACTCCCGTCTCCGGGGCCACAGTGGTGATCGAGCAAGCTGGAGGCGCTTGGACGTATACATCCGCTCTTGATGACGGGAACGGCAACTACGGCCCCTCCGGCTTTACCATCAACTCGGCCCGCTCCTACTTCCAGATCGTAGAGGAGCGGGTGACGAACGACGGAGAGCATGAGATATTCACGCCGCAGAGGGTCTACCTCCAAACCGATCCAGCGATGTTCGTCGAATACTCATACAACGGACGGTTTCCTGATCCTCCAGGGGAGCCAGGCGGAGCCATTATCACATTGGACTGGGCTCGCTATCAATTCGCCATTATCATCATCCAACAAGAGCCACCCATAGGGGGCGATCCACCGATCTATGGGAATATCGTGATCTTCCCCACGCCGGAGCTGCCGTTCGGCTCGGGACCCGATCGGGATCTCAACCGCAACGGCTCCCTCACCGACTGCGTACTACGCTATCGGAACGTCGAGACGGGACGCACGCACAACACCGGCGTGATCGTCTCCTGCACGCCCGGAGACATCGACATCTATGCTACTACCGTTGTCTTTGTCGGCGGGCAAGGGAAGCTGGGGCTCTACGACCTCAGCACACATAAGGTCACTTTCACGGAGATCGCGGGACGACAGCCCGCAATCTATGGGAGCACAATCGTCTTCGAGACCCCCAAGGGATCCATTGCCCTATGGGACTTGGATGCCGATACAGTGAAGGAGCTAGCACCGGGAACGGAGCCTGCCCTTTGGGGCAAATGGGGCGCCTTCCGCGGAGCCAACGGCCATATCTGGCTCTACGACCTCTCAAAGGGAGAAGCAGTTGACACGGGTGAAGTGGGACGCGAGCCCGCGATACACGAGACGATCGTGGCCTTCACCGCTCCCAGCTCTGCCAAAGGCGTTGAGGTGATCCGCTACTATGACCTTACGACGGGGAAGGTTCATGACACCGGAGCCGTCGGGAGCCACCCCGCAGTCTGGGAGCGGTACATTGTCTTTGAAACCCAAGAGCGGCAAATCAAGCAGGACCTCAACGGCGATGGCGACCGCCGGGACACCGTCATTCGTTACTTCGACCGCGAGACGCAGCAGGTCTTCAGCAGTGGGCTTGTAGGCTATGATCCTGATCTCTATAGGGAGACCGTGGCCTTCTGGAGCTACGAGCCGGAGCTGAAGCAGGACCTCAACAGCGATGGCGACCTCCACGACCCTGTGGTAACTACATACAAGATCGGAACCGGCACCGAACTGCCGGGGCTCCCGCAGCTGAGCCTCCAGGTGCGCTCAGAGAGCCAGAGAGTCCAGTTTGAGATACGCGGCCTCGGCGTTGGGAAGGCTCAACTGGAGCTTTGGATCTATGATCTTGCTGGACGACTCGTCTACACTGCCCAAGGAGAATCCCAAGAATCATCCTTAGGGCTCCTCTGGGAGCTGCGGGATCTGCGTGGGCACCCTGTAGCCAACGGGGTCTACCTTGCCATTGTGGAAGTTCGAGATTCCGCCAGAGGCATATTGATGAAGCAGCTCTCTAAGATAGCAGTCTTGCGCAGAGGACGATGACCCGCGTGCAGCATTGTCTAGCAGCGTGGGCAGCTTGTGAGCTTGCTGTGCTCTTGCTATCGGAAGTAGATCTTCACGCGCAAACGCTCAACAAGCTCAGCCCCTCGCTCGGTGCCGGCTTCGAGGTGACGTGGTACGCTGGTCAGCTTGAGTATACATTCGTTGGACCGAGGGTCATGCTGCGACTGGCTGCCGGTGCCAGCCCGGCTCTCGAAGCTACTGTGCTTTACGAGATCAACGGCGATGACGTGGTCACTCTCATCGGGGGGTTGATGCTCTTGGAGGTGTCGGCAAGTGGAGGGGAGCGGCTGGTTGCGGGTGGCGGTTTTGGGTGGCTGCGCTGGACGGATTCTCGGGGGTGGGATCGCGGCACGTGGAATCGCGTCTATCAACGGCTCGTGCTTGGCATAGAGTTGCCCCTTGGAACTCTCTTCAGCAGAGGGCTCACGCTGTGGGCAAGTTGGAGCTGGCTCTTCTCTCCCCAAAATCTTGTGCTGATCGCCGTTGGATTGGCTAGCCCGTTTTGAATCTTTTGGGCCTCGTCCCTCACAAAAACTTGCCCTTGCTCTACAAGAGCACTATGATATAGGAACACTATGAGAGGAAAGACAGAGTATTTTGCCCATCAACTATTGCGAACTGGGTCGGTTCAGATTCGCCCAAGCGCACCATTTCGGCTCACTTCGGGGCGGCTCTCGCCAGTCTATGTAGACATAAGACGCCTCATCTCATTCCCCGAAGTGCGCGCGCAGATCATCGAATCTTTCGCTCAGATTACGACGGAGCGCATCGGGCTTTCGACTGTAGACGTGATCGCCGGCGGCGAGACGGCAGGGATCGCCTACGCGGCGTTCTTAGCTCAGAAACTTAATAAACCCATGATTTACGTGCGCAAAGAGCCCAAGAACTACGGGAAATCGTCGCAAGTCGAGGGCGTCCTGCAGCCGGGCCAGCGTGTGCTCTTGGTCGAAGACCTCGTCACCGACGGGGGGAGCAAGCTCAATTTTAAGCATGGGATCGAGAGCGGCGGGGGCACGGTGTCGCATTGTCTGTGCGTCTTCGAGTATTTCTCAGAAGAAGCGGGACTGCACCGCGCGCGCGACACGCTCAGGGAGCACGGGATCGAGCTTCACTCACTTGCCACCTGGGACGACGTGCTGCGCGTCGCCCGCGCCGAAAAGTCTTTCGCCGAAGACGAGATCGCCGTCGTGCTTCGGTTTCTCAAAGAGCTCGCAGCGTCGGGGCACCACCCCCAAGGACACGGCTGAGCGACTTCTCAAAATACGAACGTTCTTTTTTTTCAGAGATATTCATGAAAAAATAAAATTTTTCGCGAATATTTTTATCTTGTTTTAGTTTTTGGCGATAAATCTTGACAAAAGTCGTTTTCTCTGCTATGATGCCCCCATAATGGCGGCCACGAGTGACGGATTGGCTTTGGAGCTCCGTGCGCAGCTCTCGTCGCAGGCGCGTATCTATACAGATCTTTCCAGTCGGCGGCTCTACGCCCGCGACCAGGGAGAGCCCCCGCGCTTTGTCGAGAGACTGCTGCTTAAACGACATGTCCCCGAGCTTGTCCTGCAACCGGCACTCCTTGACGACGTGGTCTGCGCCGTGCGCTGGGCTCGAGCGAGAGAGCTTCCGATAGTGCCGCGGGGAGCAGCGACGTTCGGGCTTGGCGGCGCCGTGCCCACCCAAAACGGGCTCGTTCTCGATCTGTCACCCCTCAGATTGATCGAAGAGATCAATTTTGACGAGCAGACCGTCACAGTTCTGGCCGGGACGCGCTGGGCCGACGTCGCGCACGCGATCAAGCCCTATGGGCTCTCGCTGCGCACCTATCCCACAAGCTGGTTCTCGACTGTGGGGGGCTGGGTCAACACGGGAGGGTACGGGGTGGGGAGCTTGGCCTTTGGGCATTTCCAAAATCACATAGAGAGACTCACGGTCATCACCCCGCGCGGAGACGTGAAAGAGCTGACTCCCAAAGATCCTGAGTTTGAGCATTTTATCAGCACTGAGGGCCAGATGGGCATCGTCTGGGCGGTGACGCTCCGGCTGCGGCGCGCGCCTCAGAAGACCACTCCGATCCTCTTGCAATGCGACTCTGCGAACGATATATTCATGCTCGCTCGTGAGCTGTTGAAAGAGGGCTTTCGGCCCTATCACGCCAAGTATCTGAGCGCGGCGCGCATCCACGAGATCAACGAGTTTCTCAAGAGCTCTGCAGCGAAGATCCCCGAACGCGCGAGCGTGCTCGCTGTCTTTGATGACGCGGAGAGCGCTCGGGCGTGCGCGCGCTGGGCCGAACGCCATCACGTTCTCGTGGGCTTGCCCTATCAAGCGCACTATCTCTGGCACGAGCGGCTCTTCCCCATGCGCCCTAAGAGACTCGGCCCGGGGATGCTCGCCAGCGAGATCGTTATGCCCTCAGAAAGAGCCCCGGAATTTCTCAAAAGAGCCGAGCGCGAGGGGGCACGCTACGGCGTCCATCTTACGAGCGAAGCCTACTTCGTCGCAGACGGGCACGTGCTGCTCCTGCCCGTCTTCACGTTCAGCGCTCGCCACGCGCTCTCAGAGCTGTATATAGCGAGCCTGTCACTGGTGCTCACCAAGCTTGGCATCACGATGGGCGGGCGGCCTTATGTGATCGGGATTTGGAACGCCCCCTTTGCCCGCGCCAAGTTCGGGGAGAGATTTGATGAGCTACGGGCGTATAAGAAAAGAATAGACCCTGACGGGCTGTTCAACCCCGGAAAATTTTTCACGCTGCCTTCGCA
Organism: Candidatus Fraserbacteria bacterium; assembly: GCA_037441155.1. Lineage (GTDB taxonomy): Bacteria > Bipolaricaulota > Bipolaricaulia > RBG-16-55-9 > DRXL01 > JANXCC01. Next base: position 9,079 of record JBBISQ010000032.1, on the reverse strand, counting down.
CTGGAGTTCCCTGATGCTGCGGGGGCTGCCCTTGGGCATCGGTTTAGAAGTCGCGCGGCTGGCCGCGCCGCTCCATCGCAAGCTCTTTGACCCGACCCCCAAACGCCATCCCGCCCGCGAGCCAGGTCGCCCTCCCACAGCTATCTCTCCCTTGCTCGATCTGCTCGCATATAATGAGATGCTCTGCTCGCGCTGCGGCAGCTGCGTCCCCGTCTGCCCTGCGTATATCTATACCAAAGACGAGCGCACCACGGCGCGGGGCAAGCTCCAGCTGGGGCTGGCACTTCTTCATGGGGAGAAGCTCGACGCGGCGGGCGCTCAAGCCCTCTTCTACTGTATGCACTGCCGCGCCTGCACCGACGTCTGCCAAAGCTCACTCGATTTAGTTCCCGTCTGGGATGAGCTGGAGCGTCGCGTCGAGAGGGCCTATGGCAAAGATCAACAAAAGATTGAAGAGTTCGTGCGCGGGGTCGAACAGATGGCGATCATGCCCGGCACGGAGTACGTGCCGAAGGCCCTCACCCCCTCTCCACTCGGGGGGAGAGGGGAGCAGAGGAGTGATGGGGAGCTGGTGGCGCAGCCAGGGTGAGGGCCACAAAGAAAGAAGGAGTCGCCGATGGTTATCGTCACTCGCACTGAGAGCCGCTACACGATTCACACGAAGAGGGCGCCATCGCGGGCACACCCCCTGGTGCGCCCCAAGATCGTGCGCTCTGATGCGTGCATCAATTGCGGCATCTGCATCGACGCCTGCATCTACGGCGTGCACTATCGTTTTGAAGATATGCGCATGCAGCTCGGCGAGCACCCGCAAGATCGGAATCTGTGCCGAAGCTGCTTGCGCTGTGTGCGTGAGTGCCCCCAACACGCGCTCTCGGCTTCCATTCAGCCACACTGGCTCCACACCGGTGACGACTACTGGACGCCGGAGATCATTCAGAGTCTCTTGCAGCAGGCCGAAACGGGAAAAGTGCCGGTCTCCGGCCAGGGGTATCGCGGCCCTTTTGTGGGCAAAGACTTCGACTCGATGTGGACGGACATGTCCGAGATCGTCCGGCCCACCCGCGACGGCATCCACGGCAGGGAATACATCAGCACCGCGATCTTCTTGGGAAGAAAGCCATTCTTTTCAGAAGCCCTCACCCCAGCTGTGCTCGAAATCCCCATCCCTACGCTCTTCGATGTCATACCCGAGCATTTCGATACCCCCAGCGTGCGCCAAGCCCTGGTGATGGCAGCACAGACCCTGGGCACGTTCTCTATTCGCAGAGTCGAAGAATGCCCCACGCCCTTGCCCAAGGCGCTCGCCCCCTTGCTCCACCCTGACGACGTCGCCAGATACCATGACATCGTTCGCCAGGCGACCTTGGTGGAGCTCGAGTTCGATGGCCATATGCCATCGCTCGAGAACGCCTTTGCTCAGATACGCCGGCTCAATCCTCATGCTGTCGTCGCCGTCCGCTTAGAATTTGACGACGTTCTTGCAGAGGAGCTGGCGCGTTCCGGCGTAGGCGTCTTGCACTGTGTCGCTGACGCTCATGGGCGGACGAAGAAGTTCGGGCACATCAAGGACGCGCTTCGCGCCGTACACCTGCGCCTGCTCGAGGCTCGCGTGCGCGATGCTGTCACGATCATCGCCAGCGGAGGCATCGCCGCTGCCGAACACGTCCCCAAAGCGATCATCTGTGGAGCCGATGGGGTGGCGCTCGACTGGGCGCTCCTCGTTGCTCTGGAGTGCTGGCGCGGGGAAGACCTCTCCCCCAGCCCCTCACTTATTAATAAAAAGAAGGGGGGAGGGGATAAGCTCGACCCTGCCTGGGGCGCTCAGAGAATTATTAACTTGATGGGAGCCTGGCGCGATCAGCTCTTAGAAGTCTTGGGTGCCATGGGGATGCGCGAGGTGCGTCGGCTGCGTGGCGAGGTCGGACGCGCCATCTTCCACGAAGACCTCGAACGAGAGTTCAAAGAGTATCTCAGCTCACCCCCCATCGGGCTCGCCCACCCTCACGAGGTACGCTATGCCCTGGAAGACCCAGATGGTCTCATCCCATCTATTAGGGGCAGAGTCCGCCCGCTGCCGCCCAATTTCCATCATGAGCTGACGAAATTCAAAGTCACCTTGAGCGACGCGTGTATCAACTGTGGGCTGTGTGTAGAGCTCTGCCCCTTTGGGGTCTACCAGCACCCTGAAGGGCTTAATAAACTGTTGCCGCCGGTGAGCGCCAACTGCATCGGCCATCAGTGCAAAGACTCTTACCCTGACCAATACTGCGTCGACAAGTGTCCCACGAACGCGATAAGCATCGAGATCGAGCCAACGTATGAGCTGCTCGGCGATCCACGCTGGACGGCTGATCTGTTACTAGCGACCTATAAGATGGCTGAGGCGGGTCGCGTCCCAGAACACTTAGAATACAGAGTCGGAGCGTCAGGCGGGGGATTTGACAAGATCAGATTCAAGTTCGAAAGTTCGCGAGTTCGCTCACGAACTCGTGACCCTGCAAATTCTATCAGTACGGCAATTCCCCTTAACCGTCGTCCGTGGGGGCCGAAGATCTGGATCCCCGTGCCCTGGTACGGCGGCGGCATGTCCTATGGGTCTATTAGCTTACAGACGATGCTCTCGCGCGCCCGAGCTGCCAAAGCGTTCGGCACCTTCGTCTCCACAGGCGAGGGCGGCTACCCTGAAGCCCTCTCCCCCTACGACGATCATATCATCACCCAGATCGCTACGGGGCTCTTTGGTGTGCGTGAAGACACAATTCAGAGAGTCAGAATTGTCGAGTTTAAGTACGCGCAAGGGGCCAAGCCCGGCCTGGGGGGACACTTATTAGCCGACAAAGTGACGGCCGACGTCGCCAAGATGCGCGGCTCGGTGCAGTTCAGCTCGCTCTTTTCGCCATTCCCGTTCCACAGCGTCTACTCGGTCGAAGACCATAAAAAACATGTGGACTGGATTCGCGCGGTCAACCCGCGTGCGCTCATCTCGGTGAAGGTCTCGACGCCCAACGATGTGGACATGGTCGCCGTGGGCAGCTATTATGCCGGAGCAAATATTATTCACTTAGATGGAGGCTACGGCGGCACCGGTGCTGCCCCGGATATCGCCAAGAAAAACATCGCCATGCCCATCGAGTACGCGATCCCCAAAGTGCACAAATTCTTAGTGCACGAGGGGATTCGCGATGAGCTTGTCTTGATGGCCAGCGGGGGGATCCGCACCGCGTACGATATCGCCAAAGCGATTGCGTTAGGGGCTGACGGGTGTATTGTCGGCACAGCAGAGCTCGTAGCGATCGAGTGCAATCGCTGTGGGAACTGCGAGCGCGGGCGAGGGTGTCCGTTTGGGATCGCCACGACCGACCCAGAGCTTTCGCAGCTCATCACGCCCGATTGGGGAGCGCAAAGAATTATCAATCTCTTCCATGCGTGGCGGGCGCAGCTCATCGAGATCTTGCAGGAGCTTGGGATGCGCAGCATCTTGGAGCTGCGCGGACGTGTGGATGTGCTGAAATATATCGAAGAGATGGAGAGGCTATGATCACGCACGAGCGTCCAAAATTCATCCAAGTTATGACGACGACCGCAAGCAAAGACGAAGCTCAGCGTATCGCACGGGCGCTGCTGGAGCAGCGCCTTGCTGCGTGTGTACAGATCGTCGGGCCGATAGAAAGTCTCTATTGGTGGCAAGGGGCACTCACCAAATCCGAAGAATGGTTGTGTCTGGCCAAGTCGGAGCTTGAGCTCTTCTCCAAGATAGAAGAGACAATCAAAACCCTACACTCGTACGAGGTGCCGGAGATTCTGGCGCTCCCCATAGTCGCCGGGAGCGACAGTTATCTCCGATGGTTGCACGAGCAAGTCCATAGTGAGAGCAATGGGTTCCCTAAGGGGTGATCCTCTGCACCATGATGAAGCGCAACTATATAGAGAAACTGATTGCTTCGCGATCGGCACTGACACACGATACGATCAAGGCCCACACCGCCGAGGCCGAGGGCGGCTGCGGCGTCTTGGGAATGATCGCTTCCGTCCCCATCGCGGGCAAGCACGTCTATCGAAGCTCAATTCAGATGCACAATCGCGGCAACGGCAAGGGCGGCGGGCTGGCCGCCGTGGGGCTCCTCCCCGAACAGATGGGCGTCTCCAAAGAAAAATTAGAAGACGATTATCTCATTCAGATCGCCTATCTTGACCCCGCAGCTCGCAAAGACGTCGAACGCAATTTCGTGCTCCCATACTTTGAGATCCATCAGGGGTACGAAGTGCCCAGCGTCACAGACTATCGCGAAGTTCCAGGACTGGAGATCCAACCCCCGCTCATCTGGCGCTACTTCGCCCGCGTCAAAGAATCCGTGCTCGCTGACTTCATGCGCACCCATGAGCTGAAAGGGCTCGACCCCCGCAAAGCCGAAGACGAATTCGTCTACCAGAACTCTTACAAACTCAATACGACGTTCTACGCCTCTCTGGGCGAGAAGCGCGCCTTCGTGCTCTGTCACGGGAGAAATCTCCTAGTCTTCAAGATCGTCGGCTACGCTGAACAAGCCTTGCAGTATTATCAGTTAGAGAACTTAAAAGCTCACGGCTGGATCGCACATCAACGGTACCCTACCAAAGGGCGCGTCTGGCACCCCGGCGGCGCTCATCCGTTCATCGGGTTGAACGAAGCGCTAGTCCATAACGGCGACTTTGCCAACTATCACGGCGTCTGCGAGTATCTCAAGCAGAGAAATATCTCCCCGCTCTTTCTCACAGACACCGAGGTCTCGGTCTTACTCTTTGATCTATGGAGCCGCGTCTACGGCTACTCTTTAGAAGAAGTGATCGAGGCGCTTGCGCCCACGACCGAGCGCGACTTCTTGATGCTCCCTAAAGAGAAGCAAGAGCTCTATAAGCAGATTCAAGTTGCGCATCTGCACGGCTCGCCCGACGGCCCATGGTTCTTTATCATTGCCCGCAATGAGCCGTATGAGAAGAAATTTCAACTGATCGGGATCACTGATACGAGTATGCTCCGCCCCCAAGTGTTTGCCCTGCACGAAGGCCCCGTTCAGATCGGGTTGATCGCCTCTGAAAAGCAAGCGATCGACGCGGCCCTGCAGAGCCTCCACGAGGACGACCCGCGCATCTGTCCCGTCGCTGACATATATTGGAACGCGCGCGGCGGCAGCTACACCGACGGCGGCGCGTTCATCTTCACCGTAGACTATAGTCAGCCAGTGCTTCGGCTCGTCTGTACCGATAAGTTTGGAAGGGAAGTAAGAGTATCTTCTAGGTCACCACGGGAGAGAGGTGCTGCAAGCAGGGTGAGGGCCTCTCTTCCCACCAACCCTGTGGCTACTGTGCTCGATCTTGCTCAGCCAGCACTCGAAGCTTTTGCTGAACTCAAGAGCGAGATCGCAACGTGGAACTATGATCTCTTTGAAGACTTCTTGCACGTCTGTCTGGAGGAATCACGCCAGAGCGATGCTCGGCGCCGCCATGTGCTGGAGGTGCTGACGCTCTTATTAGATCGTCGCTATCGCCTCGAGAAGATGGAGCGCAAGTGGCTCCGCGCCTTGATCGAACAGACACTCACTGCGCTCTTCGACAGAGTGCCGTCCTTAAGCGAAGCCCCCGACGTTGCTTTCGTGCGAATGGACTGGGAGAATCGAGAGATGCTCACCGCTCCACAGACTCCAGACCAAACGCTGGTGATTGATGCGACGGGGTTCGCCCCCGAAGGCGACGACGCGCTCTCGCTCTTTATTGTCAAAGCATATCAGCGTGGCTGGAAGAGATTTATTCTCTATCGTTGTCGCGGACAGCGGTTTATCGGGAGCGGGCTTGGGCCGAAGTCACACGGCGTTCGCATTGACGTCTACGGCAGCTCTGGAGATTATCTTGCCAGCGGGCTCGACGGCGCGGCAATCTACGTACACAACAACGCACAAGACCAACTGGGCCAAATCTATCACGACGGGAAGTTGGTCGTATACGGGGACGTGGGCCAGACGTTCCTCTACGGGGCTAAGGGTGGGCAAGCGTATGTCTTGGGCAACGCTGCCGGACGCCCGCTCATCAATGCTGTAGGCTGCCCGCGAGTTGTCATTAACGGGACGGCTTTAGATTATCTGGCCGAGTCGTTCATGGCTGGAGATCCGCTCAACGGCGGTGGGTTTGTTATTCTCAACGGCATCACTCTCGACGAGAACGGGGAGGTTCGCGAGCTCGAGACGCCCTATCCGGGGAGCAATCTCTTCTCGCTGGCTTCTGGGGGAGCAATCTACGTGCGCGATCCCCACCAGAAATTAGACGACGACCAACTCAACGGTGGCTGTTATGAAAAGCTCACCGACGCTGATTGGGCCCTGATCTTGCCCTATCTGGAAGAGAACGAGCGCCTCTTTGGGATTCGTGTCGAAGACCTGCTCACCGTAGACGGGGGGAGGCTGTCACCGGAGCGGGTCTATCGCAAGGTACGCCCGATCAAGACGGGCGTGTTGGGCTAACACCTAGCTCCAGCAGAGAAAATGTGCTATGCTAACCAGTGGGTGACAAGATTATCTTGAAACTATCTACAGCCAAGAACAGAGATCGTCAGACCATTGTGAGCAAGCCCCTCTTGCTCTATAGCCTCCATCATCCTTTACTGTTTCTCAAAGCCCCCATTGCTGTCTCTCTAGAGTACGATGCCGATCAAGTGATTGCCTACGCTCACGATTTGAACGTGTTCGGCTATGGAGAGACGGAGATTGAAGCCCTGAGCGACTTGCGACGTACGATAAGCGACCTGTACTGTGAGCTGGCACAGCAGTGCCAATCTTTAGAAGGAGAAGCCCAAGCTATATGGGAATATCTCTCTCAGATTGTAGGAAAGGGCCGTGAAAGCCATTGAGGTCCTGCGCGCTTTCAAAAAGCTGGGGATGGAGATCCGCGAAGGTCGGGACACCTTGGCTTTCTTCTACTGTGGTCCACGGCTCGTCCTGTGGACCAAGGTGCCCCACAAGCGTGGCGAGCTGAGAGGGAGACTATTGTATTATATTCGCCAACAGCTAAGACTCGATGAAGAGCAGTTCCGTGAGCTGATTCGATGCCGCCTAAAACGAGAAGGATACGTCCGGATCTTAAAGGACAAGAGAATTGTCAGGGAAGATGAAGAGTGCTGAATGACAAAGAAAAAGTGTCTGAGTGAGTCTATCGCACAGTACACTCGACCAAGACGGGCGTGTTGAGTAACACCTAGCTTCAGTATGGGAAATGTGCTATGCTGAAAATATGAGCGCTCGGCGCCGCTGGCTCCAGCAAAGAATCATCAGTCCGCTCGTTGATCTCTCGTATATGCTGATGAGCGTGCTCTTTGCTGGAGGCTTCCCCCGCTGGTATGAGCGTCTCAACACCTGGCACTATCGCTCCCAAGCGCAGCACTATGACCGCAGCGTTATAGAGTTCGAAGGGGATCGCTACGCCCAGGCTCTCGAAGCAGGGCTCCGCGCCCTCTCGGTGCACCCCAGAACGATTCTCGACGTCAACACCGGAACGGGCTTCGTCGTCCAGAGGCTGCTCGCTCTCTTCCCAAACTCCAAGATCGTCGCAACGGATCTGTCCGAAGCGATGGTGACCCAAGCCCGCGCTCGGTATCCCCAGATCGAGTTCCTCCGGGCTGATACGGCCACACTGCCCTTTGAGAACGAGAGCTTCGATCTCGTCACGCTGCACAACGGGCCGCCGCATTTCCGCGAGATGGCCCGCGTCGTGCGTCCCGGCGGCGAGATCTTGGTCGCATTCACGTCGGGGGCGCGTGTCCCAAGGTGGCTGGTGCGCCGCTGGCTGCGGCACGCCCAACGCTTTGGCAAAATCGAGACCGGCCAAGCCGGCGATGGCCTGTGGCTGCTGATACAAAAGTCTACTCAAACCACCCACGACGCTTAAACCACCAGAACATCAAGCCGCCCAACAGAGCCATAACCCCTAACACGATCGGATACCCCAGCGGGGAACTCAACTCCGGCATAAACTCAAAGTTCATCCCGTAGATGCTCGCGATGAACGTCAACGGGAGAAAGATCGTCGCGATGATCGTCAGGGTCTTCATGATCTCGTTGAGCTTGTTGGAGACGAGCGCCTGGTGGATGGCCATATCGGCGGAGATCATCTCGCGATAGCCGAAGACCAGATCGTTGATGCGCGCTAGATTATCGTAGACATCGCGGAAGTAGACGCGCAGGCTCTTCTTGATGAACGGCAGGTCGTCGCTGGAGAGACGGCGGATCAATTCTAGCTGCGGGCCTAGGACTCTCTGTAAGTAGACGATGCTCTTGCGCAGCTTCGCCGCCCGTTGTAGCGCAGCTTTATCAGGGTTGCTGAAGATCGCTTCCTCAAGCTCGCTGATCTCCTCCTCGAGCCAGCTCAACAGTTGTAAGTTGTCGTCCACGAGGAGATCAATGATCGTGTGCGCTAGATAATCTGGGCCGCGCCCGATGATGCGTGCCGCCGCCCCGTTGAGACGCGCGATGGCCATCTCGACACACTCCATGCGCTCGGCATGAACAGTGATCAAGAAGTTCCGTCCGAGAAAGAGATCCAGCTCGAGCGCGCTCAAGCTCTTCTGCATGCGGTCGACGTCGGCGTCGCGCAACACGATCAGCAGGCCGTTCTCGTATGTGTCAATCTTGGGGCGGTACTGCGGGTTGATCAAGTCCTCGATGGCGAGCGGGTGGAGATTGAAGAGCTCTCCCATCTTTTGGACTTCAGCAGCTTCGGGTCGGAGGAACTCGATCCAGAATGTCACGCCGGGCTGGCCGATCTTGGTCGCCAGATCGGGCAACGGGACATCGGTGGTCAGCCCATAGCCCTCTTCATACACGAACGTGCGCATTGGTTACGTCCTCCGCTCTCGTGTTGATTAGATTAATACACTCAGAGGTATTTGTCAAAAATGCACCTCTCGGTCTACTGGGTGTTATTTTCGTCTTTATTGGCTTTCGTCTTTGGGGTGAACAGTTTCTTGCCCTGAAAACATGAAAACCATTTGCGGGGCTTTTATTAGGTCTGTGGGGAGAAAAGCATGTCTGCTAATCTTGGTTAGCAGACGTTG
>JBBISQ010000031.1:0-19207 GCA_037441155.1 Candidatus Fraserbacteria bacterium | reverse complement strand
GACTATGAGAGAAGGTTCATAGAAATAGCAGCAATCCTCTCAAGATCAGAAGGGACTTACCGTTGACAGCCCACTCCATGAAAACCCTGACGGTCTTCGGCACGCGCCCTGAAGCGATCAAGCTCGCCCCAGTGCTCAGGGAGCTTCAGAAATCTCCAGAGATCACGTCGCGCGTCTGCGTGACGGCACAGCATCGCGAGATGCTCGACCAAGTCTTAAAGATTTTTGGAATTCAGCCCGATTATGACTTAAATCTGATGCGCCCTAATCAGAGTCTTTACCAAATCACGGCTGATGCGCTCGTCAGCTTAGAGCCCATTGTTCGAAAAGAGCAGCCCGACGTCGTCATCACCCAAGGGGATACGACGACAGCGTTTGTCGCCAGTCTCGCCGCGTTCTATGCCCACATCAAGATCGCTCGTGTCGAAGCGGGCCTGCGCACGTTTGACAAATACAGCCCCTTCCCCGAAGAGATCAATCGGCTGCTTGCTGATCACCTCGCTGATCTGCACTTTGCCCCCACCGAGCGCGCCAGGCAGAATCTCTTGCGCGAGGGCATCTCCCCAGAGACGATCTTCGTCACTGGCAACACCGTCATTGACGCGCTCCACTATATGTGGGCGCGCGTGAGCACTCTCGATCTTCAAGAAAAATTCTCTGTCCCCAAGGAGATATTCTCACAGATCGAGCGCGGCGAGAAGCGGCTCGTACTCGTCACGGGCCATCGGCGCGAGAGCTTCGGCCCGGAGTTCGAAAGTATCTGTCTTGGACTGAAGAAGATCGCGCAACACTACCCTGACGTCGTCTTGATCTATCCCGTTCATTTGAACCCCAACGTGCGCGCCCCGGTGCGCAAGATTCTCTCAGAGCAAGATCGGGTCTTTCTGATCGAGCCGTTGGACTATGAGAGATTCGTCTGGCTCATGGGGCGGGCGTCTTTTCTCTTGACAGACTCTGGGGGCATCCAAGAAGAAGCCCCGGCGCTGGGCAAGCCCGTCTTAGTGATGAGAAAAGTGACCGAGCGCCCGGAAGCCCTCGAGGCGGGCACGGCCAAGCTCGTGGGCACCGACGCTGAGAATATCTTTCGCGAAGCCGCCCGGCTGCTTGAAGACCCCACCGCCTACGACCAGATGGCGCGTGCCGTCAACCCCTTCGGCGATGGCCACGCCGCCGAGCGTATAGTGAGAATTTTGCGCGAGCGTCTTTGACGAACCGAGTTGATTTATGATATTGTGTGCACACCAAGGGAGATGAGAGGATGGCTGCTGAACGACGGTGGATCTTTCTGGTGACGGTCTTGGTCTTTCTGATCGGTTCGACGATCTATGCGTTGCGCCAGCCGTTGGAGTTTGAGACGGGTGCGCTGGTGCGTGTGAAGGCTCCGCCGCTGCCCGCAGAGTTCTCAAATCGGTTCCACTGGGGCGCGGATTTTTGGCGCAGCCCGGACTTAGCTGTCCAAGTCGCTAAAAGAGTCAAGATCTCCGATGAGCCGGGGGATACTTGGCCTGTTGTCTCATGGCTGTCTCAGAGTTTGGAGATCAAAGAGGCCGAAGACCTCATCGCGCTGCGACTGCGTGGCGGCTTTGCCCAGCGCACCGTGCGCGACGCCCTTGCCGAGTACATTGAGCAAGCATCGCAAAAGCTGAAGAGCGATCTGCGTTCGGGCATCGAGAGTGAAAGCCAACGGCTGAGCGAGCTTCACAAAGCTCTGGCAAGCTATCGTCAGGAAATGATTCAAGGCCTCACGGCCCGACTCGAGGAGCAGCAAGCCCTGCTCCAGGCCCAGAAGGAGAGCATTGAGAAGGAGGTGCAGGGGCTTCTTAGTAAATCCCGCCAGATGCGGGTCAGCGAGCAGGGGGCAACGCTGGAGAGCTGGTATTATCGCACGTATTTAGAATCTCTGCTGAAACGCCTTGGGGAGGTGGAGCGCGAGCTTGATCTGTTGAGGGCTCAGGGGATTCGAGCGTTCGAGGAGTTTGCTCGGGTGCGGGAGATCGACGAACGCATGAATTCGTTATCCAAAGCGCAGGTGGAGGCGCGCCATATTCTCGAGAGCTGGGAGCCGGTGGAGCTGATCACGCCGGCGCAGTTGCCGCAGGGACCGGTGGGGCCGGATCGGGCGCGGACGATCCTGTGGGGAGTGGGAATCGGAGTTCTTGTGGGATTGCTCTTGGCGATCTTCTCTGCGCGACAGCCTAGTGCTCTGGCACCCCGTCAGGATAGCTTAAGAATCGCAGACGCTCAGGGGTTTTAATCAGCTCGTAGATGGGCTGGCCGTGGCGCAGCCCCAGCTCCGGGTATTCACGCGCTGAGGCGACGCGCAGCGGGGGCAGAGAGTGATAGTTCGGGTTAGGGATGAATTGCCCATCGCACAGCTCCCAATAGGCCCCGCCGCCCTTGGTTTCAAATGGCTCGTAGAAGCTTTGCACTCGTGTGGAGACCCAGTTGGCCATCTTCAGCGTCTTATCTGTCGGATTGATCGTGATATGCCCATAGTTTGGGGGCACCAGCACGATCTGCCCCTCGTGGGCGATGATGACCATCGCATCGCTGATCGTCCCTGCAGAGGGCTTCTGGAGGAGAATATGGGCTTGGCCCTCCAAAACTTGATAGAGTTCTGGGTAGCACAGCCCCGGCTTGTATTCCGAGTGGTAATGCCCCTTGGTTTTGTTGCACTCGCGGCCCAAGCGCACGGGGAGCACGACCGTGATGTCGTAGCGAATTTCCAATTGACGCGCGATCTGTTGGTCTTCTGGGAGGACGCAATCCCGATACATCAAATAGAGAACCTGATCGAGATCGGCTTCGCGCAACCATTCTTTATCGAAAATGACCGACTGCATCTCGCGCAGGGTGCGGACATGGGGGATGATCTTTCGAGTGCCAACGTACAGAGCGTCCATAGGGCTACTACCATACCAAGTGAAGCTGAGCGCGTGCAACGTTGACGTATTGCCAGCTGATCGCTATAATACGAGCTGTCCAGGAGGACTGTGTGATGCGTCGAGGTTTATGGGTGCGGTCGTTCATCATTCTAGCTGTCGTCTCGGGCCTCCAGGTGACCTCGCTGGCACTGACCTGCGCGGAGCATTGGGTTCTGCCGACGGCTCAGCATCACCACCGCTATCATAACGTTTCTCTAGGGGCTTCTGGCCCCACGCCTGTTCCTCACAGTCACGAAGAGTGCAGACTTGAGGGGACGCCGGCGGTCATGCTGCTCATGGTGCTAGGTTTCGATTGCTTCTGTGATGATCCCAGCTCCATAACACTCCTTGGCGTTCTGCCCGAAGAGAGCTTGACTGCCGCTGACGACTCCTATTACGAAAGAATTCTCTTAGAAATCTTCCCTAGACCGCCTATTTCTGACACGCTCCCTCCAGGACAACCTAAGCCCGTAGGGGCAGTATGCTCTATAGCATTTTCATTCATTCATGGAGGAGGACTTTGAAATGAAGCTTTCATATATGGCAAAACTGGCTATCGTAGTCGGAGCGATTGTAGGCATCGGAACGCTGATCGGCCTGGTGACGGGCAATCTGTTGGTCTTTAGCCATGTCAGCTTGGTGGATTCCAACATTAAGAACGGTCAGGTGCTGGCAGCTGCTGAAGTCCCCGCGCAAGTGTGGCTAAAGTTCAGCGAGCATCTCAGCGAGAGACGCAGTACGGTGTATGTCATCAAGGTCGAAGGTGCCACCGTCGCTGATCAAGGCGATCCCTCTGTCGGCCAAGACGGTGAAAATGGCATACTTACAGTCACTATCAAAGACCTCAAGCCGGGTATCTATCAGATCCGTTGGATCGCCGTGGCAGAGGAAGACGCCGGGTTTACCGAAGGTGTTGTCACCTTTTCCGTTAAGGAGTGATAGGCGATGCTGCGCTGGAAAAGAATGCTGAAGCTTTTGGGGCTGCTCGTGGCTGCTGGAGCAGCTGTGTGGTTTGGCGGTATTGTTTCGGCACATCCGAGGCTCAAGGTCGTAGACCCAACAAGCCCCAAGCCCGGCGAGCTGCTGACGACGTCCCCGCCGGAAGCGCGCCTTGCCTTTTTGGTCGGCGGCAACGAAACGGGGCTTGACCCAAATCTCAGCCTCTTCTGGGTCGTCAAGGAAGACAGCTCCACGGTTGTCGCCTTGGGGAGAGTTGATCCGAGTGCACCAGGACGAGACATGATGGTGGCCAAGCTCCCCAAGCTTGAGACAGGGGTCTATTATATCAGATGGGTCGCTGTCTCTGCGCCAGATAACGGCTTTGCTGAGGGAAGCTACAGCTTCGCTGTCAAATAGAAAGACCCCATGCGGTTGCTCGCTGGCGGACTCGTGCTCGTGCTCGGTATAGCTAGCTCTAGTACGGCTCTCTGGGCTCATGCGTATCTGATACGAGCCGATCCGCCAGCGGGTGCTGCGCTCCCTCTCAGCCCAGAAAAAGTCATTTTTCTCTTCAGTGAGGAGATCGAGCCGAAATTCAGTTCGTTCGCGCTCTACGACGCGCACGGCCAGCTCCTGAAAGACTTGGCTTTCACACTCGAAGGGGACGACCTGCGCGTCGTGCTCTCTCTCGAAGAGCTTCCCGATGGCGTCTATACTATCGTCTGGAGGGTGCTTTCGGCGATAGACGGCCATATCACCAAGGGCGTCTATCCGTTTGGGGTTAGAGCGCATGCCGAACACAGTTCCCACGCTCCCACGGAGCTAGTCACCGAAACTGGAACGGCGCTCGATCCTGTCAGAGTGCTCTCGCGCTGGCTGCACTATCTGTCGCTGGTAACCCTGGTGGGGATGCTCATCTTTACCCAGTTCATCCTCGCAGAACAACCGTTCACCCGTGTTCTGTTGGGCACCTGGGTGCTAGCGATTCTGACGTCTTGCAGCGAGCTTCTGCTGTATGCCCAAAGTGTCGGTGAGCTGAGCGCAAGAGTTCTTGTGGGCACCCAAGTCGGTCTGCGCTGGTCGGTGCAAATAGGGTTGCTCGCGATGGTAGGACCGACGATGCTCTGGCATCGTAAGAGGCTCTGGGCAAGGGTGGGGCTGGTGATGGGAGTGGGAGCGTTGATCTCCGGCGTGCAGAGCAGCCATAGCGCGGCTCTGCGAGACCCGCTGGCCTTGGTCTTTGATGGACTGCATCTGGTAGCTGTTGCGATCTGGGCGGGGGGCTTGCTCTCAGTGGGACTTTTGGCGTGGAGGAGCCGAGAGGGTGTCCCCTGGGGTGCAGTGCTGCCGCGTTTTTCCCAGTGGGCGCTGCTCAGTGTGATGGTCATCATCGGAAGCGGTGTCTATCTCTCGTTCAAGCACGTCGGCTCGCTCGCAGCGCTCTGGAGCACGAACTATGGGCGGTTCTTAGCGCTCAAGATAGCCATGCTGGTGGCAATTCTAGCGATGGCGGCGCTCAACTTCCGTCAGGTGCGTCGCGATTTCTTGGGTGACTACGGGCAGACGGGTTTAGCGCCGTTGCAGCGCAGGGTTTGGGGAGAATTTTTCACGATAGTGCTTGTGTTGGGAGCTGCCGGGGCGCTGACGCTCTTGCCGCCCGCGCATCGGCCAGCGGCAGCGCAAGAGGCCGAGCCGCCGACGGTCTTGGTGCGCGAGACAGAAGGGATCCGCATAATGCTGACGATCAGCTCACTGCGCGTTGGACCGGCGCGCTTCACGGTTCAGCTCAGAGATGCGCAAGGGCAGCCCATTGCTGCCGTGCAGCGTGTGACGCTGGAGTTTATCTATAAAGACAGCGAAGAGTTAGGCACTCTATCCACTGTTGCTCAGCAGAATAGTGTGGGCAACTTTGAAGCAAACGGCTTGTATCTCAGCCTGGCGGGGTACTGGCGGATCGTCGTCCTGGTGCGTTTAGCTGATCGTGCTGAAGACGTCAAGGTCACTTTTGAGGTGCGGGCACGTGGCTGAGCAAGCGCTCTTCGTAAAATCTTCGCACGGTGTCCTCAATTTCCGGCTCGCGCACCGTCAAGTCTATCATACGAGAGCGCGATGCCAGTCTCTGAATAAGCTCAGAGGCGCTGAGCTGCCCGCGCGGGAAGCGATACGTCGCACGATTCCCCTCACGAGGCAGGAAGAGCGTTCAGTGTGCGGCTGAGCTGGGCACCGTGAGCTCAAAGAAGAGCGGGGAGAAGAGCAAGATCGGCAGCCCACGAGACATTCGCTGAAAGCTCTTCTGAAAAAGCGCGATATAGAGCATAGGTGCTCACTCGCTTGGCGGAAGCGAGCTACAGTCTATCGAGTTTGTGCGTGAGGTGCAAAGGGCTTACAGGGCTGTCAATGCTTGCAAGGCGTCTTTGGTGATCTGCATCGCTTGTTCGAGTCGTTCTGGGCGTGACTCGTCCAGTGCGTCAATGAGCTGTTCTAGTAAGATCTTGATCGGCGTCACCCGAAAGAGCTTTTCAGCGTACACAAAGGCGCCGATCCGCTGGCGGCGCAATAAGAGCGTGAGCGCATCGGTCAGTTGCAGCTCGTTGTTCTTGTCCAGAGGAGTGGCCTGGAGGGCCTCGAAGATCTGGGGCGTCAGCACGTATCGGCCGACGATGGTCAATCCTGTGCGTCGCCCCCTGGTCGGCTTCTCTTGCAGGGCTTTCACAAGATAGACGTTCTCTTGGAGGGATTTGCCCAGCTGAGCGATCCCGTAGTTTTTGAAATCTGCGGCCCCTTCGACGCCTGTTACGGCCAGCACGCTGCACCGATAGCGCTCATAGAGAGCGAGCATTTTCTGCAGGCAGGTGCGGCCCTCACCTAAGAGAATATCGTCGGGCAGAATCACCGCGAACGGCTCGTCACCCACGACCCCGTGGGTGATCAAGATCGCGTGGCCCAGCCCGAGCTGGGGCTCTTGGACGACGGTGCGCACCTTGAGCTGGCGGGGAAGCTTTAAGAGAGGTGCGGCCTTGCCCGGTGCGAGCACGAGCACGACTTCGCTCAGCCCCGCGAGAGCGGCCTCTTCGAGGGCGGGACGGAGCATCTTGCCCAATTGCTCCGGGGAGAGCAAGCGGGGTTGCCAGCCCGCTATGGGGATGACGGCGCGGCGCACGCGCTTGCGGCGGAGTTCCCGCCAGCGTCCCAGCGTTCTGGAAAACTCTTCGATCAGCTCGTCGCGCTCCGTCGGGGGAAGATCAGCGAGCTGCTCAGTAAGAGCTTGGAAGCGCGGCGTCAGCTCCTCGATGGGCTGATACCCCCCAGCGCGGAGGAGTTCTTTCTTTTCAGAAGCTGTCAGGTCGAGTGCTTGCATCAGGCGCGTCAGCAGAGCCAATGATGGTCGGCGACGCCCTTGCTCGATATACGTCACGAAGCTCGCCGAGACTCCGGCGCGCTGCGCCAGCTGCGCTTTGGTCAGATCGAGCCTCTCGCGGTGCTGCTGCAAAAGATAGGCCAGCTTCTTCAGATCACCCATAGGGCCTCTACCCCGTCACCGCATTGTCACTCCATTTAGCTCCAAAATATTCACTTTGTCAAGTCTTTGAGCGGAGCGTCGTGTGTAACGGCTGTATGCTCTCGACGCTTGCCATGATAATTCTGAACTGAAAGGA
Organism: Candidatus Fraserbacteria bacterium; assembly: GCA_037441155.1. Classification (GTDB taxonomy): domain Bacteria; phylum Bipolaricaulota; class Bipolaricaulia; order RBG-16-55-9; family DRXL01; genus JANXCC01. Next base: position 11,688 of record JBBISQ010000031.1, on the reverse strand, counting down.
CTTTTTAGTCTCTTGACATTCACTATGTGAATATTTTATAGTGTTAATGATTCACTCAGTTACGAAATGAGGAGGCAGCCAAGGTGAGGAGCATCGCGTGGTTGGATGAGGTCGGCCAGGCCGATGTCGGCTTGGTGGGAGGGAAAGGGGCATCACTGGGGGAGATGCGCCGGGCCCTACGGGGGATTCCGGTGCCTGATGGGTTCGTGATTACTGCCGAGGCCTTCCGCGCTTTTCTCCAGCGCACCGGGCTCGATGCGCGCATCCGAACTCTCATTGATACACTGGACACACATAACGTCCAGATGCTCGCCGACACCGGCCAGAAGATCAGAACTCTCGTCATCGAGACGCCGCTGCCATCTGAGCTCGAGGATGAGATTCGTCGAGCATACCGAAAGCTCGTGGAGAAGGCTGGCAGCCCCGACGTCGCCGTGCGCTCGTCAGCAACCATCGAAGACTCTGCCGAGCATTCGTTCGCCGGCCAGCACGATACGTTTCTGAATATCAAGACCGAAGAGATGCTGCTCGACCGCGTGCGCCGCTGCTTCGCCAGCCTCTTCACCGATCGGGCTATTTCGTATCGCCGCGACCGCGGCTTCACCAACGGCGACGTCGATATCGCCGTCGTCGTCCAGCAGCTCGTTCGCTCGGATTTGGCAGCGTCTGGCGTGATCTTTACGATTGACCCCGAGTCAGGCGCTGAGAACGTCGTCTATGTGACGTCTTCCTACGGTTTTGGCGAGCTGGTGGTGCAGGGGCGGGTCAACCCCGATCAGTTCTACGTCTTCAAGCCGGGACTGAGAAAGAATTCCAAAGCGCTGATCGAGAAGCGTCTGGGGAGCAAGCAGAAGAGGCTCGTCTGCGCCAACGGCGCCCTGCGCGAGGAGATCGTCAGCCCTGAGGAGCAGCAGCGTTTTTCCATTACTGATGACGAGGTCTTGCAATTGGCGCGCTGGGCCATGCAGATCGAAGCGCACTATGGGCGTCCCATGGACATCGAGTGGGCCAAGGACGGAGTCACCCAAAAACTCTTCGTTGTGCAGGCGCGGCCGGAGACCGTGCATGGAGCTCACAGTGCAAGCACGTTAGAGAACTACGTGCTTGAAGAGACTGGGAAGCTCCTCGTGCGTGGCGAACCCGTCGGGAGCAAGATCGGACAAGGTCCAGCGCACGTCATCCGGGACGTCTCAGAGATCGGGCGTTTCCGCGCCGGTGAGGTCTTAGTGACTGAGATGACTGACCCCGATTGGGAGCCCATTATGAAGATCGCTTCAGCGATCGTGACCGAGCGCGGGGGCCGTACCTGTCATGCTGCTATCGTCTCCCGCGAGCTGGGCATCCCCTGCGTCATCGGCGCTGAGGGCGCTACACACGAGATTCAGACCGGACAGGAGATCACAGTAGACTGCTCCCAGGGGGAAGGGCGCGTCTTCGCTGGACGCTTGAAGTTCAGAGTTGATCGCATTGATGTGGCGCAGCTGCCCCGCACACGCACAAAGATCATGATGAACGTGGGCATCCCAGAGATGGCCTTTGCCCAAGCTCGTATCCCCAACGATGGCGTCGGGCTGGCCCGCGAAGAGTTTATTATCAGCTCGCACATCGGCATTCACCCCAAGGCGCTCTTGGAGTACGAGCAGCTTCGAGCTCGCGCGGCCCACGACGAGAAGATCGCCCAGATCATCAGAGAGATTGACGCGCGCACCGTGGGCTACTCAGATAAAGCGCAATTTTTCGTAGACAGGCTCGCCTCGGGGGTCGCCAAGATCGCTGCGGCCTTCTGGCCCAACGACGTCATTGTGAGGCTCTCAGACTTCAAGAGCAACGAGTATGCGAGTCTCATCGGGGGTGTGCTCTACGAGCCGACAGAGTCCAATCCGATGATCGGCTGGCGGGGCGCGTCGCGCTACTACGATCCCAAGTACAAAGACGCGTTTGGTCTAGAATGCCACGCGCTCAAGAAAGCCCGCGACGAGATGGGGTTGACAAATATTAAAGTGATGATCCCCTTCTGTCGGACGCCCGAAGAAGGGCGTAAGGTCATCAAGACGATGGCCGAGTTTGGGCTACGCCAGGGCGAGAACGGCCTCGAAGTCTACGTGATGTGCGAGATCCCCAGCAATGTGATCTTAGCCGAAGAGTTCGCCGAGATCTTCGACGGCTTTTCGATTGGGAGCAATGATCTGACGCAGTTAGCCTTGGGGTTGGATCGCGACTCTGAGTTGGTTGCCCATATCTACGATGAGCGCAACGAGGCTGTGAAGCGTTTAATCAAGCACGTCATTGGCGTAGCGCGTCGCAAGGGGCGCAAGATCGGGATTTGCGGGCAAGCTCCGTCAGATTTCCCGGAGTTTGCAGAGTTCTTAGTCGAGTGCGGGATTGACAGCATCTCGCTCAACCCCGACACGGTCATTAAGACGAGACTCCTCGTTGCCGCGAAGGAGAAAGAGCTGGCGCGGCAGGGGAGAACAGCCGTTATGGTGTAAGAGTCATTTCACCCACAAGCTCAGATCGCCCCGCGCAAACCGCTCGGCTTCATCTAAGACTTCGCGGACTTTCTCTGGCGAGTCCAGCTCGCAATAGAGTCTCAAGAGCGGCTCGGTCCCGCTGGCACGCAGCAGCAACCAGCCGTGGGGGAAGCGCAGCTTCACCCCGTCGAGCATCTCGGTCTTTATGACTTCTAAACCCGCGATCTGCTGCGGTGGCCGACGCTTCAGGCGATCCACGACTTCTCCGCGATTCTCTAAGTGCAGATCGCGTCGGTCGTACCAGTGCGGCCCAACTTCAGCTAACAGATCGGCGACGATCTCGCTTGTGGGCTTTTTCGCCCGCGCGGCGATCTCGCAAAGCAAGAGCGAATTTAAGACCCCGTCCCGCTCGGGAATGTGATTCTTAATCGCGATGCCCCCAGACTCCTCACCCCCAATCAAGACATCCCCGCGCACCATCTTTTCACAAATATATTTGAACCCGATGGGGACTTCGTCCAGCTCTAAATTATTTTTGACGGCGAGCGTGTCGATCATATCGGAGAGCGCAAACGACTTGACGACCTTTCCGCGCCAGCCTTTTGTCACTAAGTACTTCAGCAGGAGCGCGAAGCAGCGATGAGAATCTATCACCTGCCCCAGCTCGTCCATCGCCGCGACTCTATCGCCGTCGCCGTCGGTCACTACACCCAGTATGTGCTTGGCACTCTTGAATTTTCTCTGGCGCTCGCTGGCGATCACCGCACGGAGCGGGCCGAGATTTCTCTCGATAGGCTCAGGGTTCTTCCCGCCAAAGCGCGGGTTGTCCCCGTGACGCACCGTGAGAAACTCAACACCCAGCTCTTTGAGAACCTCTGCGACGTATCCCCGCGCTGCCCCGTACATCGCGTCAATCACCACGCACAGATCGCTCTGGCGCAGCAGCTCAGTATTAACGAGCTGATGGATACGTGCAAGATAGGGGCTTTTGAAGTCTGCAAAGTTGAGCGCACGTGCGGGGGTTTTAGGAGTCGGCGCTTCTAAAGGGACGAGCGATTCGATGAGCTGGGTGACGCTGGGCGGGGCCGAGCTTGCATATTCGATCTTAATTTTCACTCCGTTGTATTCGGGAGGGTTGTGGCTGGCTGTGACCATCACCCCTAACGCTGCGTGGTAATACTGGACAGCATAGGAGAGCGTCGGGGTGGGGACGGGCTCGTGCGCGATCCAGACGGGAATCTCTGAGTCTTGCACGATGCGCCCGATGTGCACCGCAAACTCTTTGGAGAGGAAGCGCGTGTCGTAGCCGATGACGACGCCGCGCTCCGGCGGGCGATACCCCACGCCCCATTTCTTGTAGACTTCGAGCGAGCGTCGCTGCGGGCTCTTCAGATACGCTGCGATAGCACGAGCGACGCGGCCCACGTTGGCAAACGTGAAATCCTGAGCGATCACCCCGCGCCACCCGTCGGTGCCAAACCGAATCTCGCTCATAGGGCAGTCTCTGGCGGCTTCTGCTGGGCAAGCACTTGGTTGTTCGGCCCCACGACGCGCTCGACGTGCGGCGGCAGCCGGACCTCCATCGTCTCGAAGACCTCAATGATGAGATCGCGTGGCAGGGCCAGCTCCATCCACAGCGCCTCTAGGTCAACCACCCCATTGACGACCGGAACCTCAGCGAGGGTCTTCTCGATTGCCCGCGCGTAGTTCTCCATCGCGTTCGGCAGATACGGCCCATCAGGCTGCGTCAGAAATTCTTCCATAGCTTCAGTACTTCCATTCTACAGTATACGTCGCTTTCGCGACGTTGTGTGCTTTCGCAGGAACTGTGAAGAGCACCGTGCTCGCGTCGAGTTTTTCATAGCTCGGCTCGGCAGAGACGATCTTCCAGATGCCCTGCAGGTGCTCCTTCACTTCGATCACCACGTCAGAGTCTTTCTGGTTGCGCAGGGTGATCTCATACGTATCGCGATAGAGTTCGCGGCCCAGCTCGTCGCGGCCAATGACTTGTCTGTCTTTGAGGACTCTTTCAGCTTTGATGTCAAAGGCCATCCCCGGCACGAGCGCGACCTGCTCGCCTGCGGGCGTGTGGGCGAGCGAGTCTTCGCCGATCAATTGGAGTACGCCCGCTGTCTCTTTGTAGAATCGCACAACGCCCGCGGGCAGGGCTATGCCAAGCCCTTCAGACTTTGCATTGACAAAGCGAATCTCAACGCGAACTTGAGGAGCAACGGCGGCTTCGTACACATAGTGCTTCGAAACCGTGACAGCGTCAGCCTTCACGAACGAGAGCTGAAGGGTCTGTTTGTCTTTCAGTGTCGTCCGGTGGGGAAGCTGATACTCGTGATACTCGAAGACGGGGTGCGTTTCGATCTCCTTCTCTTGAGCAGCTAAGGGAATGACTCGTGGCGTGGGCGCAGGTGGGGGGGGCGCCACGCGGCGCAGCTCCCCAGCGACAAGAGTCAGCGTGGCGTTTGTGTAATCGCGCCCGCTCGTGTTCCGCAGGGTGACCCAGCTTGTGAGCTCCATCTGGTTTTCGGCTTCGTTCAAGATCGCCGTGTACTGTGCCGACCAGCCTAGCCCGGTGGTGAGATAGCTCAAGCGCCCTGGAATCTCGCCAGCAGCATCGCTCTGGATGCGCCAGCGCAGCGCCGGGGCCTTGCGAGAGCCTGAGAGCTGAGCCAGGGCGACTTCGCTGAAATCTTTGATGATCTGGATACGTCCGGTCACTTCTTGTAAGACAATCCCGTCTTCGACGCTAAGCAGGGTGCCGCGATAGGTCTTGGGCACCAAGCCACGGGCGACGGTCACTTCGACCTCCTGGCCGATAGAATTCTGCAGGAGCTGCCAGCCAGTTAGTTCTAGGGCCGGCAGGAACTCCTGCTCGACGATCTTGAACTGCGTAAAGGGGGGAAGAAACGGCTGGAAGAGCACTGAATCGGGCACGATTGCTCTTGGCAAATCTTCGATCAGTTGCTCTCTTTCCCCGATAATAGTGACGACTGTGCGCGGTTCTTGGACGAGGGCCACGTCGCTATAGATCGTGAGATGTAGCCCAAGAGGGTGCTGTTGTGCCGTGCTGAGGCTGCTCGCGAGCAGGGCGATCACAACGACGGCGAACCGTTTCATAGTCCTCCTCCTTGCTCATTACAGTTTAGCTAAAGATACGGGCGCTTGCCAAGCCTGAGGGCTTGACAGGCGGGATGGGGAGCGATACAATAGCATTGCTCATGGCGGCGTAGCCAAGTGGTAAGGCGAGGGTCTGCAAAACCCTTATGCACCGGTTCGATTCCGGTCGCCGCCTCCACGGTTAGATTAGGGTGGTTAGCTCAGCGGAAGAGCGTCTGCTTGACGTGCAGAAGGTCAGAGGTTCAAATCCTCTACCACCCACCAGAAAGACAGCTCTCAGTTAACAACTCAAAGTTGCAGGGCAGGGATGAGTTCGCACCTCGACAACCCGAGGCTCCCCCAAGGACGTGTCTACCGTGACCAACGAAATCTCTTCTGAGCGCGGATCGCTCCAGCCGTCTGAGAGCTTGTGTTTCATCGCCTGATAGATCTTATAATCCCCATCGGAGTAGCCACGCTGGCGCATCGGCGCGGTGCGCCGCGCCTCAAGACGTGCTCTCACGATCTCTTCCGAGCAAGTCACGAAGACGATCCACAGGGAAGCGCTCTCACGAAACTCTGCGAAAAATCTCTGGCGCGTCTCTCTGCGCAAGAACGTCCCATCTAAAACGACGGAACGTCGCCGGCTCAAAGCGCGCTGCGCACGGGCGATCATATAGTCATACACTCGACGATAATAGAAGTCATCGTAAGCGCGGCCTTCCCCGAAGAGCCGGTAGCCCACCCTATCGGTGCTAAGATAGCGTGCCCGCAGCTCGCGCGCGATCTGGCAGGCGATGGTCGTCTTGCCCACACCGACTAGGCCGCAGACCATCACCAGCCACGGCTCCGGCAGCCCTCTCAAGAGTTCGCGCCAGGGGATCATGGGAGAGAGTAAAGCATCACACCCGCGCCGTTGTCAAATTGAGGGACGGCGTGTACACTCTGAGCTATGCTGAGAGAAGATTCTGAGGGCGTTGTGCTGACGATTCGTGTCAAGCCGCGGGCGCGGCGCACCGCGATCGTCGGGGTGCGCCACGACGCTTTGCTCATCGAAGTGACGGCGCCGCCGGAGCAGAACCGAGCTAACGACGCGGTGATCGCGCTGCTCGCTGATGCGCTCGATGTCGCTAAGAGCCGTGTTGAAATTCTCTCTGGGCAGAGCTATCGAGAAAAATCTGTGCGCATCGTGGGACTGACGATCAAAGAATTTCAAGAGCGCTTCGAGAGCGCGATGCCCCGAAGATCTTCTCAATAGCGTGACGCCGGAAATCGAAGATATAATGCAGTCTCCGGCGTACCCAAAGAGCATGGACAAAGTCTCCCAAGGGGCCCAATGGCAGGACATAGACGACATGGTCTTCGATCTTCGTGCCCCCTTCGACGGAGACAAACCGATGTTCATGACGCCAGAACTTATACGGACCAAGACGCTGTTCGTCAATGAAACGTCTCTGGGGTTCTAGGTGCGTGATCTCAGTGAGCCAGCGCGCTCTCACTCCAGGCACAATCTGAATTCGGTATTCAATGATCTGCCCTTCGTGCATGGGCTCCTCAGCCCCGTATAGGATCTCAAAGTGCATCTCCGGCGGCGTCAGATGATTCAGATTACGCGGGGTGGCAAAGAACTCCCACACGCTGTCAACGGGTGCGGGAACGATCTGTTTGCTTGTGAGTCTGTGGATTTTCGACATAGTGCATGACCCCCCTTGAGAGATATTTCAGCCAGACTGTTAGCTCGCTCAGCGCCGTCGAGTGCAGGACATATTCGACACGATGGGCATAAGCCAACTGTTGGATGAGAGCGAGCGCATCAGCGATGTTGTTCGTAGCCTGGCGACGCTCGTCTGGAGAAGCATAGTCAGAGACATAGCCCCACATCTGCTCAATCGCGTTGCGGAGCCCCCCACGTGTGGGAGGCCTCCGTAGCACTTCCACAAGTTCTTGGGAGAGCTGCTCAAAGTCTACTTGGGCGACTCGCTGCCCAAGCTCTTGATAGATCGTGGGATCACGAGCGAGCACAGAATACTTATGCTGAGCCCATAGCTGGTGCGTTGATCGCGGCAGTGGGATGCGCCCTGACTCTCGATTGCGATACTTTTGCCGAAGCAAATCAAACTGGCGTGCTGGAGGGTCTATGTATGAGGTGGGCCAGAATCTATAATCTGGAGCTATAACTAGGTGCGAACGATGCTTATAGCCGCGCAGATCCATCTCAGCGACGAGGATGTCGTGGCGCACAGCTAAAGAGTGCAAAAAATCTCTCCAGCGGAGCGTCTCAGGATGATGCGCGTAGCCCTTCTTCTGGTGGACACAGATCGAGACCAGGGCATGGAGCTCATTGTGTTCTCCAAGCAAGCTGTTTCGGTTGAGGTACCCAGGATGGATATCCCAGATGCGCATAGCTGTCAGGGATGCGATGGGGAAGAAGCTGTGTGGGACCACCGCATGGCGAACGCGAGCGCTGTGCCGGCGGCGTCCAGACGCACCGAAGGGCTTTCTGATCGCAGAGCCAATCGCAAGGGCTCGAGGGCGCGTGCGTCGCCCTCACGGGCGAGAGCAAGGAGTGCGGCCACGCGGCTGCGCGGGTCACGATCGGTGACAAACGGTGCGAATATCTGAACATCATCGGGCGTCGCCCACGGAGCGAGTCCCTCCAGCGCCGCACGGCGCACCAGGGGATTCTCGTCAGAGAGGGTTTTGAGCAGAAGCTCTCGCGCTGTAGCTTGATACACCCTCGCAAACGACGCAACCCCTAGGGCGCGCACGAGCGGACTTGGGTCGCCAAGCAGAAATTCAAAGAGCTGCGGAGCCGCGCGTCCCACGACACTGAGAGTCTGAACAAGATCGTTCTCGGCGAAGACGAACAGAAACGGGAGCGCGTCGCGCAGCGCAGCGAGAGTCGTCCGGGTCAGCTGAAGGGCAAGCTGGGCTTGGCCAAGCTCCGCGAGCGCTCGGAGCATCTCTAAGGCTAACCCCCCGCACGCCGTCGGGTCGCATTGCTCCAGATAGCGACTCTCTAAGAGAGTGAGCACAGCGTGGGTCGCCCCTGGGCCCCCGATCTGGCGCAGGGCACGGAGCGCAGCTTGGCGCACGGCGGGCACGGAATCAGTCAGCAACGCCTGTGCTAAAACCGATACGGACGATGGGCCAAACGAGGCAAGCGCGTTGGCCGCAGCGATGCGTGCTTGGGGAGAGCGCGCTCTGCTCAATAGAACGCTGAGCGGCTCTAAAGCTACGGGATCGCCCCAACGCCCTAAAGCCCCTGCAGCGCCGACTTGGAGCGCTTCGAGATCTGTGCTCAGCGCTGCCACCAGTTCGGGAATGGCATTGCGCGCGTTGAGAGCCCCCAAGGCGAACGCCGCCGCGCCGCGCACGAATGGGTCTTCGGAGGAATCAGCAAGGGTCTGCTGCGCGAGCGAAATCGCCGCGAGAGACCCCAACTGCGCCAGCGCTTTGAGCATCGCCGCGCGCTCGACGAGATTGAACGCTTCGCGATCGGAGAAGGCTCGGATGAGCGCGATCTCCACAGAGGGCCAGACTGCTCCAAGCAGACGCGTGGCGGACGTAAGCTCTTGGAGTGAGATGGCTGCTGCCGCAAGCGTCTCACGCTCTCCCAGCAGTTCTATTAAGATGTCAATCTCTCTCAGGGAGACTGCCGCAGCCCAGCGGATGCTGGCGACGCTGTCGCTGCGAGCAGCGAGGCGTAGCGCGTAACTTGCCTGAGGGGAACGGAAGCGAAAGAGCGCTTCGGCTGAGGCACGTCGCACAAACGACGCGTCATCGTTGAGCAGACGCTCCGTCAAAAGGGGAATAACAGAGTCGTCCCCGTAACGCGCTAAGCTGGTGACGGCGCTGAGGCGCTCAGCGGCGTTCCCTGTGCTGAGCACATCTGAGAAGACCGTGAGCGCCTCGCGTTTCAGCTCCGTCAGATCACGCGACGCTGGGGCTTCTTGCCCAAGAGCGACAGAGCTCAGCGTCAGCGCTGTTATCAAAAGAGCCCACCGCGCTTGCACGGCCTCTCACTTCCCTAGCTTATTGGGATCGAAGAGATCGTTCGGAAGATCTTTCGCTTCGATCTTGGTAATCGTCAGCAGGGTCTTGTTGGCCTTGATGAGCTGGTTCTCGATGAGCTGCTTCTTGACGTACTCGTCCTTGTCGAGCGTAGCATACTCTTGATAGTTCACGTCGTTGAGTGGGTCACCGCTGAGGGCGAAGAGCCGCGCCTTGATGGGGCGCAGCGTGGCCTTGTCGGCCGTAACAGTCGCTTTCTGGAAGGCGACGCTCTTCTCAGTGGCTGCCAGCTCGATTTCCAGACCGGGCTGATTGCCGGGCAGCGTCACGTCCTTGCGAGACTGTATCTTGTAATAGCCCTTGAACTGAATGCCCACGGTCTCGGCGACACTCGAATCCCCGAAGACTTGCTGGCGCCCGCTCACCTTGAGAGGCGTGGCCAAGCCCGGTTGCCAGAAGAACGTCCCCTCCGGCGTGCTCACATAGACCTGACCCTTCAATTCTTCGGGAGCGAGAAATTCGATGCGCGCGTAGCGCTCCCCGTTGATCTCCTTAAAGTAGAGCTGAACGACAGCTTGCTTTGTGCCATCGGGCCTATCCGCGACGACCTCAACGGTCATAGTAAGAGACGCAGCTTCGATAAAGCGCGCCTTGTCGAACGCTTCCAAGAGCTGATCGTCGCTGGGCGCGGGTTGCGCCGCTAAGACGATCCCCAACATCGAGGCCGCCAGTGCGGCCAACAGAGCGTACTGCGTGAGTCTCTTCATGGTTCCTCCTTCTGAGATTACACGTAGGTTAACGCTTCGACGATATTCTTTCTCGCGGTCTTCCACGCGGGATAGAGCGTGCCCAAGAACGTCGAGATCAACGCTGTCAGGAACGGCACGACAGCAACAGAGACGTCGAGGGAGACGCGCACCGGCACAGGATCAAGCGCCCCCGGTGGCAACCACTGAAGAGACACAGTGTTGAGCCACAGCCCCAATGCCGCCCCAGCCAGCACGCCCAGCACCCCGCCAAGCAGCCCTAGGATCGTCCCTTCAGCCAGAAAGATGCGGAAGACTTGAAGTCTGTTGGTCCCGATGGCGCGGATCGTCCCAACTTCGCGGGTGCGCTCGAGAAACGACATCGTCAAGACTTCCAAGACGCTGAAGAAGACGAGCACGAAGACCCCTATAGTTGTAAACGCCGCAAAGACACCCCAGAACGCTCTGATGGAATCATAGAACGCCGTGAGCTTTTGCCATGGGCGCGCCTCCAGAGGGATCTGGAGGGCAGCGAGCTTCGCTGTGATCTCTTGAGCGAACGCTTCGGCTTGGTCTAAATCAGCAAGCTGGATAAGAACTCTTTCGACCCCCTGGGTGCGCAGCAGCTGCTGGGCGAATTCTATAGTGACGATTCCGATCTGGCCCTCTTGGGCGATATTATTGTACCGGATGATGCCGACAATAGTAGCGCTGGCGGCGTTGAACGCGCCACTGGCTGTCCCCGTAGCGACATTAATAATATCGCCGGGGCGGACGTTGAGGATCTCCGCGAGCCGCCGCCCGATGAGAATTTGCGGCGTGCCGTCGTTAGTCAAGGGCCGGCCGGCCACGACAACCCCGCTGTAGTCCTCGATAGGGTTGTCGGGGATGAGCCCGCGCCCCACTACCACCGTGCTGCTCTTCTCGTTGCCGATCAGCCCAGCAAAGCCCAACGTCCACGTATACCCCTGCACACGCGGATCATCCCTTAAGAGAGCTACGATCTGCTCTACGATCTCCGGGGGGATGAGATACTCATAGCGTTCGGTCTTATTGTCAAAGAGCTTCGCGTCGGCGATCTGCACCGCGCCGATCTCACGAGTGAGGTTGGCCTTAATAGAGTCGAAGCTCTCGGTGATAAATCCCATGACGAAGTAGAGAATAGCGACGCCAAGGGCAGTCACCCCCACGCTGAACGCGGTGCGGCGCTTGTTGCGTAGGACGTTGCGTGCCGCGATTTTGAAGAGCATTTCCAACTCCTTCTCTTATTTGGACGCGAGTGCTTCCACGACGTTGAGCCGTGCCGAATGGAGAGCGGGATAGAGGGCCGACAGAGCCGTAGCGATCAC
>JBBISQ010000030.1:0-19241 GCA_037441155.1 Candidatus Fraserbacteria bacterium | reverse complement strand
GTCAAGGCCGATGCCTATGGGCATGGTGCTCTTGGGGTAGCTCGCGCAGCCGAGAGAGCAGGCGTTGACTACTTTGGCGTAGCCAATATCGCCGAGGCGCAAGAGCTGCGCGATGCTGGAATCAGAACACCCATTCTTATCTTGTCATCCTCGAGAATGGCGCACATCCCTGAGCTTGTCCAGGCGGACGTCGACATCACCGTTTCGAGCCTGGAATTCGCGCGGGCGCTCGCTGAAGAAGCCCGGCGCCAGGGGCACAGGGTGCGCGTGCAGGTCAAAGTCGACACGGGGATGGGGCGCAACGGGGCGCTCCCTCAAGACGCACTCGAGCTCTGTCGCGCCATAGCCCAGATGGAGTATCTTGAATGCACCGGGATCTTCTCGCACTTCGCGTGCTCATACAGCGAGAAGCCACAAGACCAAGAGTTCACGCGACATCAGATCGCCGTCTTCAATGATCTTCTCGCTCAGCTTGACCGAGAAAAGATTCTGCCCCCGCTGCGCCACATCGCCAACAGTTCGGGCCTTGTCCAATATGAGCGCGACGTGACGACGGGATATTACAACATGGTGCGTCCAGGGATTCTGCTCTATGGATACCCCGAAGTGCGCCGTCCTTGGACGGAGCCCATTCGGCCCATTTTACAGATGCGCAGTTGGATCGTGACGATGAACGAGCTGCCCGCGGGCAGCTTCATCGGCTACGGGCGGCGCTTTCAGACCAAGCGACCCTCGCGTATTGTCACAGTCCCAGTAGGATACGCTGATGGGGTGATCTGGCTCCTCGCGAATACGGGCGAAGTCGTCATTCACGGCCGACGGGCGCCCATTGTCGGCTCGATCTCGATGGATCAGATCACCGTAGACGTGACGGATATTCCTGAGGCGAAAGTTGGGGATGAAGTCGAGCTGATCGGCCCGCAGATGAGCGCCGAAGAGATCGCGCGCAAGATCGGCGCGAACTTTACAGAGGTCGTGCTGACGGCGCTTTCGAAGAGAGTGGCGCGGGTGTATATTTAAGCTCGCTCCACCCGTGCGGCGCACCCCTTTACTTCGGTGATCCCGCAGATGGGGTCAATCGCATCGTTGGTCAAGAGATTTGTTGGGCTCTCGGCGTAGTGCATCGGCATCCAAATGACTCCCGGCGCGATCTCGGTGATCTTCGCTCTCACGGCAAGCTCGCCGCGGCGCGTCGCGACTCTGACTCTGTCACCATCGTGGATGCCCACGCGCTCGGCGTCGCTCTTGCTGATCTGAACGTAGTTCTCCGGCTCGGCCCGCCCCGCTCTTGTCCTGCGCGACATCGTGCCCGCGTTGTACTGCATGAAGCTGCGCCCTGTCGTGAGAATGAACGGGTACTCTGCATCAGGCGCTTCGGCCGGAGGACGATATTCGACAGCCGACAGGCGCCCCTTGCCCCGCGCAAATCTTCCGACGTGCAGCGTCGGCGTCCCCGGATGGCTCTCATCGGGACAGGGCCATTGCAGCCCATTGTGCTCCTCAAGACGCTTATACGTCATTCCCGCGTAGATGGGCACAAGCATTCTGATCTCTTCGAAGATCTCTTCGGGGCTCTGGTACTTCATGGGATAGCCCATGCGCTGAGCTAATTCGCACAGGATGACCCAATCGGGCTTGCACTGCCCGATGGGCTCGATGGCCTTGCGAACCCGCTGCACGCGACGCTCCGAGTTCACAAACGTCCCTTCTTTTTCAGCGAAGCTTGCCGCCGGAAGGACGACGTGGGCGAACTCCGCCGTCTTATTGAGAAAGATATCTTGCACGATGAGCAGCTCGAGGGATTTGAGAGCTTGCTCGACTTTTGTGATATTCCCCTCGCTGAGCGCGACGTCCTCGCCAATACAGTAGAGCCCTTTGAGTTTGCCCTGCAAGGCTCGATCCCACATGTGCGAGCAATAGAGAAAGAGAAAGCTCTCCGTGGGGCCTTGGGGGACGGGAAGCTTCACTCCCCACGCCTGCTCGAACTTCGCTATGACTTCAGCATCAGTCCACTGTTGATACCCTGGCAGGGTCTCCGGGCGGACCATATCTGTCGCCCCCTGGACGTTGTTCTGCCCGCGCAGGGCGTTCAGCCCTCCGCTCCTCTGCCCCATATTCCCCGTGATCATCGCCAAGTTCGCGAGCGCCAGCACGTTATCCACGCCGGTGCGATGCTCAGTGACCCCGATGCCATAGGCGATACTCGCCGGCTTGGCCGTCGCATACAGCTCAGCTGCCTGGCGAATCTTCTCCGCGGCAACCCCGGTGATACCCTCGACGCTCTCAGGGGTGTACCGACGGACCGTCTCTCGGAACTTCTCAAAATTCTCGCATCGCTCAGCGATGAACTGCTCATTGTGCAGATTGTTCTCAAGAATATGGTGCGCCATCGCGTTGAAGAGCGCGACTTCGGAGCCGGGGCGTATCATTAAATGGAGCACAGGAACACCCATGCGCTCGGCTTCCTTGACGACTTCGGTCTTGCGCGGATCTATCACGATGAGCTTCGTGCCGGTGCGCAGCGCGGGCTTCATCCAGACCGACCAGATGATGGGATGAGATCCCGCAGGGTTGGCCCCAACGACCATCAAGACCTTTGGCCCCGGCTCTGAAAATTCACAGATCGAGTTCGACATCGCCCCTGTGCCCATCACCAGGCTTAAGCCTGTCACCGTCGCCGAGTGACAGATGCGCTGGCACTGGTCTATGTTATTGGTGCCCAAGACGGCGCGGGCAAACTTCTGCGCAAGATAATTCTCTTCGACGGTCGCGCGCGTCGAGCTGATCACGGCGATGCTCTCCCGTCCGTACGTGCTCTGTAATCGCCTCACCTCTCGCACAATGTAGTCATAGGCCTCCTCCCAACCGACTTCGACCAGTCTGCCGTCCTTGCGCAAGAGCGGGCTCTTCAGTCTATCAGGGTGTTGAACGAACTCGTGAGCCGTTGCCCCCTTGGGACAGAGCGTCCCTCTGCTGATGGGGTGGTCTGGGTCGGGTTTGAGGCCAACTATAGTGCCGTTCTCCGTCTGCAAGATGATTCCGCAGCCGACGCCGCAATAGGGGCAGATCGTCTTGACCTGGCGCATCGTCTCGACCTCCTGTCGCTCCTTGGGCTGTATCCTATCATTCTTTTGGCCTAAAGACAAGGGGGCATGCTTGCACGGAGAGACAACCCCTTCTACAATGACAGGGCGATGGCTCTCATGACTCTGCTCAGCGATTTCGGTTCAGCTTCCGGGTATCCGGCGGCCATGAAGGGCGTTATTCTGTCAATCTGTCCGACTGCTCAGATCGTTGATATCAGCCACGATGTCGAGCGCCATCATATCCGTTCTGGAGCATTTCTGCTCTGGATGGTCGCGCCGTATTTTCCCAAGCAGACGGTTCATTGCGCCGTCGTAGACCCCGGCGTGGGCACCGCCCGCCGCCCTCTAGCTATCGAGTCCGGAGGGCACTTCTTCGTGGGCCCAGATAACGGGCTGCTCATCCCCGCAGCCGAGCGCTTCGGAGAGCCAAAAGTCTTTCACATCGAGAACGCGAAGTACTTCCGTCAGCCGGTCAGCTCGACGTTTCACGGGCGCGATATCTTCGCGCCGGTCGCAGCGCATCTTTTGAACGGCCTCCCCGTGACGGAGCTCGGCCCGCAGCTCACTGAATATATTAAGCTTTCATTTGGCATCGGATTCCGACGCGGCCATGTCCTAGAAGGCGAGATCATTTATATTGACTCCTTTGGAAACGTCATCACGAATATCGCCGGAGGACTTCTGCATGAGCTGGCTCAGCCTGGCACATCAGTCGTT
The DNA here is from genome assembly GCA_037441155.1 of Candidatus Fraserbacteria bacterium. Classification (GTDB taxonomy): domain Bacteria; phylum Bipolaricaulota; class Bipolaricaulia; order RBG-16-55-9; family DRXL01; genus JANXCC01. Next base: position 15,438 of record JBBISQ010000030.1, on the reverse strand, counting down.
GTCGAGGTCTCGCGCAAGAGCGTCTCGGCACGGTGCGCCCACACCTACGCTGAAGGTGAACCTCATGAACTGGTCGTCATCGTAGGCAGCCACGGCCAAGTCGAAATTGCGGCTCACATGAGCAGCGCCGCGCAGCGCCTGCGCGCCCGACCCGGCGAGACAATCCTCATCCACCGCCCATGACTTCTATTAAGACGGACGAGATCTTTCGCGCCCACCCGTTCGCCCGCACCATTTTAGAAAGGCTGACCGAAGCGGGCTTTGAGGCCGTCATGGTCGGAGGGATCGTGCGCGATGCCCTGCGCGCCCAGCTCGACCCCGACTATGAGTTCACCCCCGACGAGGTCGATATCGCGACGGCTGCGCGCCCGGATGAGATCAGAGCGATCTTCAAAGATTACAAGATCTTCGAAGTCGGCGAGGCCTTCGGCGTTCTCTTAGTCGTCTCGCCCGAGGGGTCCCCCTATGAAGTGGCGACGTTCCGCGCAGAAGGCGAATACGACGGACGCTGGCCAGGGAGGGTCGAGCTCGTGCGCACCCTTGAGGAAGATCTGAAGCGGCGCGATCTCACGGTGAACGGCCTCGCCGCGACAATAGACGGCTCAGTCATTGACATCGTGGGCGGCATCGCCGATCTCCAAGCACGACTCATTCGGACTATCGGCGACCCGGACCGACGCTTCTCTGAAGATTTTTTGAGAATTTTGCGGGCGATTCGGCTGGCGTGCGCCCTCGATGCGACTATCTTACCTGAGGTCAGCGCCGCGATACGCCGCCACCGCCACGGGCTGAAGCAGATCTCAGCCGAGCGTATTCGCGATGAGCTCTTACGAATTCTTGCGACCCCCCGCGCCACGCGAGGGATCGAACTCTTAGATGAGCACGGGATCTTAGAGCTCATCCTGCCGGAGCTCACGCAGTGCAAGGGCGTGCCCCAACCAGAAAAGTATCATCCTGAGGGCGATGTCTATACCCATACGCTCTTAGCGTTAGAGTGCGCTGATAAGATCATTCGTGACCCGCTTGTGAAGTTCGCATTATTAGTTCATGATGTGGGCAAGCCCATCGCCTTAGAGAAGAACAAGGGGGAGCACGCGGGCGGCCATGAAGTAGTCGGCGAGCGCATGGCCGAGACGATCTGTCGTCGGCTCCGCTTCAGCACCGACGAGATAAGACTCATAAAATTTCTAGTGCGGGAGCATCTGCGCATCGGGAAATTTCCGGAGATGAGCCCTGGCAGACGCGCCACCCTCCTCAAGACCCATGAGAACACCGACGCGCCCTTCGAGCGTCCTGCTGAGCGCTTCCCGTACTTCGCAAAACTCCTCGAGCTGATGGTGTGCGATTGTGAAGCGAGCGCCCATAAGTCATCGGGGTGGTTGCCGGTGGTGCGTGAGCTGCCCCCGTTGGTGCTGCGCTTGAGAGAGCTCAACGAGCGCGAGCGCGCCCGCAAGCTCCTCGACGGACACGATCTCATACAGATGGGACTTCCCCCAGGCCCGCGCATCAGAGAGATCTTAGAATCTGTCTACGAGCAGATCTTGGCTGGCAGGATTACGACCCGCGAGGAAGCCCTCGACGCTGCTCGGCAGCTCGTAGGGAGACCTCCGTCAAGTCTGTAGGACGCCCCGCCGGCCTGGCTTGGAAACGGCCATGGCATGTGATATAATATTACGCCGTAACAGAAGAAGGGGGACCGGGTCAGTCCTTCTCAGTGCTAAAGTCCCCCATTCCTCTCACCACCCTAAGGAGGACTACCCGGTCCCCGCTTCTGGTTGCGTTGGTTGCGCTTGACGACCATTTCCAAAGAGCGTGTTCAACAGATGGACCAATCCCATGCCGATCGCTGTCCCTAGCGCGATCCCCTCCATGCTCCCCTCAAACTTGGGCTGCGTGTAGCCACAGTTGGGACAGAACAGATAAGTCTTCTCGCTGGAGTCGTCGATCTTACGCATGTTCAGCTCGGATTTACAGATGGGGCACTGAGTCGGCTGCAAGACCGAGGCCGGAAGCCGCCCTACCCCCTTGCGCATGAGAGCCAGCTCAGCTTCCTTCGCGTTAATATACACCCATGCCGGCACTTTGATCGTCTTGTAGGCCTCTGGGTCCTTGTTCATCATAGTCCTTCACCAAGGTTACTTTTGTCCAGGGTAGAATTCTCACCATTGTGTTATTCTACCCGTAGTTGAATTATATACTTTTTCTACCAGCTTGTCAAGTCCCCCCTCTCGTGGGGGAAAAGCGAGAATCTATAAAGCTTTTTAGCGCATGGCGGCCTGCACCTTCTCCCGCAGGCCCCCGTAGAAGCTCACGAACGAGAGGGCTTCTTCTATCGAGATCCAGGCGACGGACTCGATCTCATCGGGGGCGGGCTGAAACCGCTCGTGTTCAAGCTGGGCTTGATAGAAGAACGTGTGCCAATGATAGTTGGTCGTCCGCCCAAGACGTGATTCCGTCCCAAGGAGCCTGATGATCCGACACGGGACGCCCGTCTCTTCGGTGGTCTCGCGCGCCGCAGCCTCTTCGGGGGTCTCGCCGTAACTCACGAACCCTCCGGGCAAGGTCCACTGCCCCGCGTTGTAGCCGCGCTTGGGCTTCACCATCAAGAGCTTGCCCTCTTTGAGTATGATCGTCTTTGCTGTCAGGCGCGGCAGGCTCGTGCTGACCGCTACCCTGACTATGGGTAAGGCCTCGTCGAGAGCAGGGATTCGTTCTTTGTGCCACCAGTCCTCCGGATGTGTCTGCAAATGAGGCTTACAGTAATGGACGCGCTCGCCGTGGAGCTGCATCGTATGCACGATCTCAAACGGGCAGGGGATCTCCGCCAAAGAAGTGGGAAAACGCAGGCGCCCTCCTTCGGGTATCAAGAAGACCTGGCCATCCCGCTCGAGATAATAATGTTCCATAGTGTGGGGGCCAGAGCGCCCCCACTCCTATTATACTAAAAGAGCGTCACCCGTATGATAAAGCCGGCGAAGACCAACGCGACCATGGACATCAGCTTGATGAGAATATTCAACGATGGCCCCGACGTGTCTTTGAACGGGTCGCCCACGGTGTCGCCGACGACGGCACTCTTGTGGGCGGGTGAGCCCTTTCCCCCGTAATGGCCCTCTTCTATAAATTTCTTGGCGTTGTCCCAGGCGCCGCCGGCGTTGGCCATCAGCAGAGCCAAGATGAATCCCGCCACCAGCGCCCCGACCAAGACCCCCATCACCGCCGAGGCCCCAAAGAGTACCCCCATAAGCAACGGGGAGAGAATAGCCAGCAGCGCCGGGAGGATCATCTCGCGATGGGCAGTCCTCGTGGCGATCTCCACGGCTTGAGAATAGTCAGCTTTGGCTTTGCCCTCGAGCAGCCCCGCGATCTCCCTGAATTGTCGCCGGACCTCCTCGACGATCGCTTGAGCCGCCCGCCCGACCGAGCTCATCGTCAGAGCACAGAAGAGAAAGGGCAACATCCCGCCCACGAAGAGCCCAAGCAGCACATACGGGTCCGAGAGCGAGAACGCCGTATCGAGCCGAGCAAGGTCGAGCTGGCGCCCCGTCAGAAGAGCGCTGGCTTTGCCTCCCACGCTGCTCAAGTGAAGAGCGATCTGATCGCGATAGTTGCTGATGAGCGCCATGGCTGTGAGAGCCGCCGACCCGATGGCAAAGCCCTTCCCCACCGCAGCATTGGTGTTCCCCAAGGCATCGAGGGCGTCGGTGCGCTTGCGGACTTCTGGTTTCTGATGGGACATCTCGGCAATGCCTCCGGCGTTGTCCGCCACCGGACCGTAGGCATCGCTCGCTAACGTTATCCCCAAAGTCGAGAGCATGCCGACAGCAGCCATGCCGATCCCGTAGAGCCCCATCTTCACCGGGTCGAGCCCAGCCATGGCACTACTGGCCGTGGAAGCCGCCCAATACCCCACAATAATCGCCAGCCCAACAGCTATCACAGGGATGGCCGTCGAGCGCATACCCGTGGCCAGCCCGCTGATGATCACGGTGGCTGGGCTGGTCTGCGAGGAGGCCGAGATGAGACGAGTCGGCTCATACTGAGAAGACGTGTAATACTCGGCCGAGAACCCAATGACGATCCCCGCTGTCAATCCCAATAATAGAGCGACATAGAGCCCCCAATAGCTCAAGGAGCCAAAGAGCACAATAGTGATGATAAACGCAAGAACGGCTATCAGTACGGCGCTGGTGTAGACGCCGCGGCGCAAGGCTCGGAGCAGCTCGCCTTGGGAGGCTTCTTCACGCGCTTGCACGAGAAAACTTCCAAAGACGGAGCAGATAATTCCTATCGCTGCAATCAGCATGGGGTAGGCAATGCTTTGCATGATGAGCGTCGTATTCAGAAATACTGAGATGCCCAGCGCGATGGCCGCGATGATCGCCCCGACGTATGACTCGTAGAGGTCGGCGCCCATGCCCGCGACGTCCCCGACGTTATCGCCCACTTGGTCGGCGACCACAGCGGGGTTGCGCGGATCGTCTTCGGGAATACCGGCCTCGACCTTCCCGGAGAGGTCGGCTCCGACATCGGCGGATTTGGTGAAGATACCCCCGCCCACGCGCGCGAAGAGCGCCACCGAGCTCGCCCCCATCGCCGAGGTCAAGAGCACCTGGGCGATCTCAACGAGCTCTACTCCAGCTGTAGCCAGAATGATGAACCACACCGTGATATAGAGCAACCCCAGCCCCACTACGGAAAAGCCCATCACGCTTCCGGCTTCGAAGGCAACGCGCAAGGCCCTATTGAGGCTCTGTTTGGCAGCGGTCGTCGTGCGCCCGTTGCTCGCCGTGGCAATCTTCATCCCCAAGTACCCCGCCAGCCCGGAGAACGCCCCCGCCGTGAGAAATGCCCACGGGGCCCAGGGGCTGAGCAGCCCCCCCAGGGTCATCAGCCATAAGACTACAAAGAGAGCGCCGAGAAAGATGGCGACGACGAGATACTGGCGCCGCAGGAAGGCCTCCGCCCCCTCACGCACGTACGACGTGAGCTGTCGTATTCTCTCTTCGCCCTCGTCAAAGCCCCTCAGACGGACGATCAGATACCCCACGTAGCCCAGCGTGAGCACAGCGACGATCATCGACGTGTAAACAAAATCCATACCTACGAAGTCGACCTCCCTTGGTTCTTCGCTCTGAATGTGTGACTGAGATGTCGCTCATTATATATGAAATAACGGAATCGGTGCAAGCGTACCCGTGAATTTGCGTTTTTCAGCAAAGTGTGCTATGCTGCTGGTGCGCCATAGAGGAGGTTCTATAGATGAAATTAACAGTGAAGGTACTGGTCTTCAGTCTGGTTACGTTGGGGAGCGTTATGGGATGCAACCCCACTGAGACTCTCCCGCCAGGAGCAGCGCGGGAGTTCGTCTTAGTTATAAACGATATGCGTTTCGTTGGGGAGAGCCCCCTAGCTATTGCCGGGGCGGAAAACCCGGACATCGTCGTCCAGATCGGGGACCGCGTTAAGATCACCCTCAAGAACAAAGAGAGCCAACTGATCCTGCACGACTTCAAGATCAGCAATTATGACGTTCAACTCTCTCAATATCTGCGCCCGAACCAATCCGCCACGGTGGAGTTTATCGCCCAACGGGCCGGCGAATTCACGTACTACGACCCCCTCAACCCCACAACACTGAGAGGGCGCTTCATCGTGCTCAACCGCTAGATCACCCTCAGTGAGCCATCTCCAGAGCTGCCCCTGGCGAGACGTTCTGGTGCAGCATTTTTCCGAGAGAGCGGTCGCACCAAAACGTCTCGGTACCGATCTCTTGTGGCGCAGGGGCCTCTTCGATTTGCCTTCTATGATGAAGTCTGCTATGCTGCTGTGGGGAAAGGAACTAATCATCATACTAAATCGCTCAAGCTTATGCCAACGCCCAGTGTTGAAGACTATCTCGAGCGCATCTACGAACTGATACAAAAGAAGGGCTACGCCCGCGTTATTGACATCGCTGCATCGCTCAAGGTGCAGTCGTCCTCAGTCACCCGGATGCTCCAACGGCTGGACAGCGAACACTTAGTCAGATACGAGAAATATCGTGGCATTACGCTCACCTCCAAAGGGGAAGCGATCGCCAGGTCTGTGAAGAACCGCCATCGCCAGCTGGAAGAGCTCTTCAAAATCTTGGGGGTGGACGAGGCGACCATCCAAAAAGATGTCGAAGGCATCGAGCACCATCTCAGCCCCACGACGCTCGAATGCTTACGAGATCTCGTGAGCTTCCTCCACGAAGACCCCTACGCCCTCCAGGCGTTCCAGAAGCACCGGCGCAGAAAGACAGAGAGTGATGAATGACCCGTGAAGTGATGCTGGGGCTTGAATTTCTTCTAAAATTTTTCTAAACTCTGGCACACCATAGCGAAGGAGTGAGTGGTGATGACCAACTGGTGGGATGACGAGATCGAGCTGAAGAAGAAGCCCTGGGACGATGATGACGACGACGAGGATGACTGGGACGAGGACGATTGGGACGACGAGGACGAAGACTGGGACGACGAAGATGACGAGTAGTGCTAGCCCTTGAGCACTGCTGCTATATGCTCCTCGCCGAGCCGGAGGGCTTCGTCTAATCTTTGGGGGTGAGAGCCGCCACCCTGGGCAAAGCGCGCGTTGCCCCCACCGCCCCCGCCGATCACCGGCGCTAACGCTTTTATAATCTGCCCGGCATGAAGTTTCTTCGTCAGTGCCTCGCTCACCTTGCACACCATAAGCGCTCTCCCGTTGGAGACCCCGCCGAGCAACGTCACCCCTGGAGCGATCTCCGGCTCAATAAAATCCGAGAGCGTTTTGAGGTCTTCCATCGGAAGATCGAGCCGGGCACAGACCACTGACACGCCGTTGATTGTACGCCTATGCTCTAAGAGCCTATCTCTCTCGAAAGTAAGCACGTGGCGCTTGAGGGCATCGCGTTCGCGCACGAGAGCCTCGTGCTCGGTGAGAAGCGCTCCGAGTTTCGTGACAAGCTCTTTCTCAGATGTCTTGAGCATTTGGGCTAAGCGACGCTCGAGCTGCTCTCGCTGGGATAGATATGCAAGCAAGTGCTCGCCGACGGCGACGTGTACTCGTCTTATTCCCGCTGCCACGCTCTGCTCGCTGATGATCTTGAACAGCCCGATCTGGCCCGTCCGTTGCACATGGGTGCCCCCGCACAGCTCAACACTGAAGGGTCTCTCTTCGCCGGGCAGGGGAGCGATCGTCACGACGCGCACGCGCTCTCTGCCCGCGTAGTCTTCCGAAAAGAGCGCCATAGCCCCACGCGCCTTGGCCGTCTCAAGGGGCTCCTCTGTGATAGTCACGGGCAGGTCTTCGAGAATAACTCGATTGGCCAGCTCCTCGATACGGGCCATCTCTTCTTGGGTCAGCGGGGCCAAGTGCTTAAAGTCGAAGCGCAGCTCGTCAGGCGCGACGAGCGAGCCCGCTTGAATCCCCTGGGAGTAGCCCAAGACTCTTCTTAGCGCCGCGTGCAGAATATGGGTCGCAGTGTGATGGCGCATGGTGCGCGCTCGGCGCTCGGCGTCGACTCTCAGCAAGCACCGATCCCCAGCATAAAACCCTCCTTCGGTGATCCGAACACGATGGCGATAGACGCCCCGCTCGTCTCTTTGCACATCGAGCACCTCGGCCTTACCGGGGCGCGAGAGATTCTCGATCCAGCCGGTGTCAGCAACTTGGCCGCCGGCTTCGGCGTAGAAGGGGGTCTCGCTGAAGACAAAGAGCGACTCTTCTTCGTTGAAAAAGACCAGCGTTGACTCCAGCTCCCATCTCTCATAGCCTCGAAACCGTGTAGGTTCATGAGCAGCTATGTGCGCGGTGATGGTAACGGTGGGCACGGCGACTTTGGAGCGCTCGCGCTGCTTCTCCATCTCGCGCTCGAAGCCCGCACGGTCTACGTGCATCCCATGCTCACGGGCAATGTCTTCGAGCATCTCTACTGGGAACCCGTAGGTGTCGTGCAGGAAGAACGCCTCCGAGCCGGGGATGAGCCTTTCGCCCGTGCGCTCCAGCTCCGAGATGATCTTCTCAGCTCGCTCAAGACCCTGATCGAGCGTACGCTCGAAGCGCTCCTCTTCCTGAGCAGCAACCCTGAGGATGAAGTCTTTCTGGTCTTTCAGCTCGCGATAGTGCTTGCCCATCGTCTCGATGACAGACTGAGCAACGCTGGGCAGAAACGGCGTCGGCAACTCCAGTTTCTTGCCGAATCGAATCGCCCGACGCATAATCATTCTCAGCACATAGCCCTGCTTCTCGTTGCTGGGCAGCACTCCGTCAGCGATGAGAAACGTCATTGCCCGCCCGTGGTCAGCGATAACTCGATAGGGTACATACTGCTTGCGCATCTCTTCTGGGCTGTGCCCTGTGAGCTCGCGCAAGCCTTCAAAGATCGGCTGGAACAGATCCGTGTCGTAATTGCTCGGGGCGTTCTGCAAAACAGCAACAATGCGCTCCAACCCCATGCCCGTGTCCACGCCGGGCTTGGGGAGTGAAACTCTCTGCCCAGACTCGTCTTGATGAAACTGCATGAAGACAAGGTTCCAGACTTCAAACCAACGATTGCAGTCGTTGTCGAGGGCCGGGGAGCAGTCTGGGCGCTTGCAGTCGCAAAACTGCGGCCCTCGGTCCCAGATGAGCTCGGTGTTGGGGCCGCAGGGGCCGGTATCGCCCATCATCCAGAAGTTGGTCTTCTCCCCCATTCGATGGATGCGCTCTGTGGGAGCTTGTGCGATCTCCTGCCAAAGCTGAAAGGACTCGTCGTCGTCTTTGTAGATAGTAAAGTGAAAGCGGTCTTTAACAAGCCCGTAGACTTCGGTGAGCAACTCCCAGGCGTAGGAGATCGCTTCGCGCTTGAAGTAATCGCCGAACGAGAAGTTTCCCAGCATCTCAAAAAACGTATGATGTCTGGGCGACGGCCCGACGTTCTCTAAATCGTTATGCTTGCCGGAGACGCGCATACATTTTTGGGCCGTCGCTGCACGGGTATAGGGGCGCTTTTCCAGACCCAAGAAGGCTTTCTTGAACTGCACCATGCCCGCGTTGGTGAAAAGCAGGGTGGGGTCATCGGGGACGAGAGAAGAGCTCTCGACGACCGTGTGGCCCTTGGCGCGAAAATACTCCAAGAACGTCTGGCGAACGTCAGCTGCCGTCCAGTGCTTTTTCATAAGAGATCACTTTGAGTGCTTTAGTGTAATGGATCGCGCAGAGTCACGCAAGCCCATCGACAAGGGCGATTTCGTCTTCGGTTAGCCCGTAGAGCGTATAGACGATTTGGTCGATGAACTGTTTGTGTTTATCGAGTTCGATCATCTGTTCGGCGAGCAAAACCGGTGGAGATGCAGCACAATCGGCTCCCGGCGCAGCAACGCGCCTGACATGACAAGAGCCCTTCCCTCTGGCATAATGAGTGCATGGATCGCTTGCTCGGCATCGAGACCGAATACGGAATTCTCATTGATGGCGTGGACATCACGGATCTCGTCGACGAAGCCCGCGCCCTCGTGCAAAGCTGCTCTGAGCCCTCCGCCCAGCCCTGGGACTACCGCGACGAAGATCCCCTGCGCGACGCCCGCGGCTGGCGCGCCCCAACTCTGACTGTTAACCCCAAGGACGAACGCTACGAGAAACCCTCGCGCAAACACCTGAGCGCCTCCGAAGACCACGCCGATAGAGTCTTGTCCAACGGTGCGCGCTTCTATCACGACCATGGGCACCCCGAATACAGCACCCCTGAGTGTCAGTCGCTTCGGGAAGTAGTAGCTCACGACAAGGCCGGAGAACGCATTGTCTGGGCCGCTGCCCAAGCCTACGCGCACAGGACGGGCCGCACCGTCTCGATCTTCAAAAACAATATAGATTATCACGGCATGAGCTTCGGCTGTCACGAGAATTATCTTGTCTCACGAACGCTCCCGTTTGAACGGCTCATAGCGGGACTGCTCCCGTTTCTGGTGACGCGGATTCTCTTCACAGGAGCCGGTCGCGTCGGCGGCGAGGACGGCTGGGTCGACTTTCAGCTCTCCCAGCGCGCCGATTTCTTCACGGAGTTGTGCAGCGTTGACACGCTCGACCGCCGCCCTCTCATCAACAGTCGCGATGAGCCGCACGCCGACGAGAGACTCTACAGAAGACTCCACGTCATCTGCGGCGACGCCAATCTGAGTGAGTACGCAACGGCCCTCAAAGTCGGCACCACCGCGCTCGTCCTGGCGACGCTTGAGGCGGGCTACGGCCCACCGGGAACCCTCAAAGATCCCATCAGAACTCTCAAAGCGCTCTCGCGCGATGCTTCCTATCGTTGGCTCGTCGAGCTTGAAGGAGCAGGGACTATCTCAGCCCTCGACGTCCAGCGAGCCTATCTGAAGGCCGCTCAAGAGCTCTTTCGCCATCGCGACGACGAGACAGATTGGCTCTTGACAGAGTGGGAGTCCGTGCTCGATGATCTTGAAACCGATCCCATGCGCTGTGCCGACCGGCTCGATTGGGCCGCCAAGCGCCAGCTCCTTGACGCTTTTCTCGACTCTGAAAAGCTGAGCTGGCGCGACGAGATCGTGCGCAGCCTCGACTTGGAGTACCACGCTCTTGACCCCAATCGCAGTCTCTTCTATGAGCTGCAGAATCAAGGGGGGATGCGTCGGCTCGTCACCGACGAAGAGATCGCGCGCGCGATGTGTCACCCCCCACACGATACCCGCGCGTACATTCGCGGGCTGTGCGTGCAGAAGTTTTCTGGAGCGATCCGGGCGCTCAACTGGGGGCGGATCACGCTCTCGCAGAACGGACGAGAGTTTGCGCTCGACCTCCGGTCACTTGTAGACAATCGTGCTAAGATGCTCGCCCGCTCTGTGGAGGGGGCCTCGACGCCGCACGAACTTTGGAGTATCATACAAGAGACCCTACAGAAGGGGGGATGATTATGCCCGAAAGAACTGTCAAGCCGATTCCGCAAGACCCAGTGACCAAGCCGGGAGACGAGGGGCCGCGCACGCCCAACGTGCCCAAACCCGACACAGAGCGACTATTGGAGCGAATGCGGCGGGTCGACCCGCGCCAGGCGCAACGCTACCGCCAGCGCAGCGGAGAGTGAACCAGAGCTTGGCTATTATGACTGCCTGGCCGTACCCAAGCTCCGGCGATTTCGAGAAACTCCTCGAAGCGCAGGGGATACGCTTTTCCCCTTCCCCTAGCTCATCACTTCTCGGGAAGGGGGTCGAGGATAGACCGGTAAGCGTTCACGGCACCACCGTGATCGCGGTGAAGTTCGACCGGGGCGTCTTAAACGTCGCCGACCGCCGTGCCACCGCAGGGAACGCGATCTTCTCCGAAGAAGCCGAAAAGATCTTAAAGCTCGACGACGAAACCCTCATCGCTATAGCTGGTTCCTACGCAGCAGCTTTCGAAGCCGTGCGCTTCTTGCAGCACTCTTTTAAATATTACGCGCGCAGCCAGCTCCAAGAGATGAGCTTAGAAGGAAAGCTCTCGGAAGTCTCGCGGGTGCTCAGCCGATCCCTCCCCGGCGCTCTCCAAGGGATCGGAGGGTTTGTGCCCATCGTCAGCGCATTTGACAAGGAGAAGAACGAGGGGCGCATCTTCTTCTATGACGTGATGGGGGCACGCTTCGAGAGCCGCGAATTTGGCGCCGCCGGCTCCGGCGCAGAACGCATTCGCGGGTCGTTCGAGTACATCGTGCGCACCAAAGGCCCGTTTCACACGATGAAGCTCGACGAGGCCCTGCGCGAGACGTTCCTGCTCCTCGATATCGCTGCTTCTCTCGACACCGCCACCGGCGGGATTCGTCACTCATTACCCCTGGCAAAGACCGTGACCGCCGAAGGCGTCTCTGACGTTCCAGACGAGACCCTGCGCGCCGTTCAAAAAACTCTTTTGAAAGAGTGAGTATGGCTTTTACTCCCTACGACTGGCAGCAGACTCTTAGACAGAAAGCCGACTACGTCGAAGACCGGCTGCGCGAGGGCAGCCCCGTGGTGGGGCTGTCGTGCCACGAAGGAGTGCTGTTGGTGACAGTGCGCCGCGCCCAGCAGCAGAAGATCTTCGAGATCTATGACAGATTGGCGTTTGCGGGGCTGGGGAATCAGTCTGATTTAGAGACGATTCGTCAGATCGCCGTGGACTTTGCGCACGCCGAGGGGTTCGCCCGCAGCCCGCAAGACGTCTCGATTCAGCGCGTTGTAGGCGTGGCGCTCAGCCCAGCGATGAAGCGCAGCTTCAGCGATCCGTTGCGATTGCCCTTGGTCGTGCGCGGGCTCTTCGCCCAACTCGGCGAGACCCCGGAGAGCGATCTCTTCTATCTGCTCAATTATGACGGGGAGTTCACGATGACCCACCGTTTCGGCGTGGCAGCTGGCACGGAAAGCGCCCGCGAAGCGATGGAGCGCGTGCTCTCATCGCGCAACACTAAAAGAGCCCTCAAGCGCGATGCGGCCATCGAGCTGGCGTTAGAAGCGTGGGCCGTCGGTCGCCGCGAACAAGAGACGACAAGCCAATCCGACTGGCGTGCGGTGCTCTCCGAATCGTTGCAGACAGGCACAGCCGAAGCAGCCCTGTTGGAGCGCGCCTCGCAGCGCGAGCGGCGCTTCCGGTTTTTGAGCGCGGACGAGCTGAGGCCATTCTTGCCAGGTCGGCCTTGATCAGCTAATAATTATGGAGAAGGAACCGGAGGGTGAACGATGCAGCATCGGATCGTCGGGTTGGAGACAGAATTCGGATGCTTGGTGCGCGACCCCAAACTTGGCCCCTACGAAGAGGTAGTCGAGCGCGTCAAAAACGCGGCCTTCCGTGATAAGAAGTGGGGGTTGCTCGACCTCCATAGCCGCGATATGTACTTTGAGCCTGCCGAAGCCGGGGGCTTTCTCATCAACGGGGGCCGCCTCTACATTGACGCGGTAGGCTCGCACTTGGAGTACGCCACCCCTGAGTGTCGCTCGCTCAGGGATCTCATCGCCTACGAGCGAGCCGGCCAACGACTGATTCTCCAAATCCTGCGCGAGCTGAATCTCCACGCAAAAGTGAGCTTTTATAATAACAGCGTGGATCACTTTGCCGGGCACACGTTCGGCTGCCACGAGAATTACTCTGTGGACCCGGAGTCGCTCTCGTGGCGGCACGCTCTAGATAAATTAGTGCCGTTCTTAGTGACACGGCAGATCTTCGCTGGGGCGGGGCGGGTCGGTGGCCATCGCCTCACGACCTCGTGGCCCGCCAAAGCTGCTTCCCGCCATCCGGCTGATTCTGTCTTCATTGACTCGGCCTACGGCGTCGAGCCCGATCCGTCTGTAGAGTTCCAGCTCTCGCAGCGCGCCGATCACATTCTGCATACGGTCTCCGGGCGGGTGCGCTTCAGCCGCGCCCTCATTAATCCCAAGTGGGATCAGATGTATGAGCTGTCGCGTAGCCCGCGCTTGCACTTGCTCTTTGGCGAGGCTAACCCTTCAGAATACGCGACGTTTCTCAAGCTGGGCACGACGATCTTAGTGTTAGACTTACTGGAGGAACACGCCGTGCCGTCGGGAGTCGAATTAGCCGCACCCTTGCGGGCGCTCAAGGAGGTCTCGCGCGACTCCAGCTATCGCTGGCTGGTGAGGCGCGACAATGGGGCGACCATCGGGGCGATAGATCTGCAGCGTCTCTATCTGCAAGCCGCCCAGCGGAGATTCTCCGGGCGCGATCGCGAGACCGACGAAATCCTCCGCGAATGGGAAGAGACCCTCGATGCTCTCGAGCGCGATCCCTTCGAGCTTGCCGACCGGCTCGATTGGGTCGCCAAGCTCAAGATGCTCCAGCTCTTTCAGGAGAGCGAGGGGGTGAGCTGGCACGATGAAGTCCTGCACAGCTTGGATTTAGAATATCACAATATTGACCCGGAGCAAGGGCTGTACTATGCACTGGACTCGCGGCGGCGGCTCGTGACCGAACGCGAGATCGAGCGGGCGGTAGAAGAAGCCCCCGCAGATACCCGCGCGTGCGGGCGCGCTCGGATCGTGCGCGGCCTGCGCACTCGCGTCGTGGGAGAGTATATGATCGAATGGGACGGGATCTTCGTCGAACCCAAGCGCACCCTCGTTCTTGCCGATCCCTTCCACTCGTACGAGGACGAAGCCGAGCAGTTCCTCCGCCGACTCTAAGCGCTCTCCCGCGGGCGGACGATCAGGCGTCCGCTGGGCAACTGGACGACCGTGAGTTTGTCGGCGACCAGCTGCTTGAGGATCTTGCTGGGATAGAAGCGCGGCAGGGCCTTGCTCGGAATAGTGATGAGCTGGTGGGTATAGCGATGGCTGCGCTGGGTGGACCGGCGCGGGCGGGCGCAGAATGTCCCAAATCGCTTCAGCTTGATCTCCTCCCCTTGCGCTATGGTCTCGCCGATCACGGCTAACGCCGCATTCAAAGACTTGAGGACTGTCTCCTTGGGCAGGCCCGTCCGCTGAGACACTGCAGCAACGAGCTCGATCTTTCTCATAGCCCCTCCTCGGACATTTAGGACTTTTTGGCATTCTATCCCAAAAGGGGGCTATATGCCAAATTCCCGTCTTCGACGTGGGCAGGGGGTAGGGGTGAGATCAGCAAGTGACGAACGTCACGCTCGCTCTTGCACCCTGGGGGTACTGTTTGGGGCGGCTCCTCGGTAGTCTTATCAGCAGAACAGATTTGAGAGGAGGAGACTATGAGATCGTGGAAGTACGGCGTGCTTGCGCTCGCTCTGGCGATGCTCACCGGGTGCACGCAGCCCATCCAGATTGGTGAAAGCCCTGACCGCCCCCCTGTCGCTGTCATCTCTCTTGAATGCCCTGGCTGTCAGGGCGAGCGTTCCGGGGTTGCCCCGTTGACCGTGACGTTCGATGCCTCATCCTCCACGGACGATCACGGGATTGTGCTCGCTCATTGGAGTCTCAGTGATGGCCGCGAGTTTACAGGGTTACGGATTGAGCCGACGTTTGACAAGCCCGGAAAGTATACGATTCAGCTGACGGTCTACGATAAAGCGGGTCAGACAGGGACGGCGCGCACGGAGATCACGGTGTTGGCGCCGCCGCCTCCGGAGTTCCGCATCGAGCGTGCGGAAAACGACTTGATTATCGTCGAGCGCATTCTGCCCAATAGATCCTTGCAAGTCGGGGAAACCCTCCAGATCAAGCTCAGAGTGACAGCGAAGCATGATATTGAGTATATCTACTGGCGAGAGATACTGCCCTATGCCCTCAGCTCCCCTGAGGACTTGGAGTTCATGCTGTTGCAGCTTCAGAAGGGAGGATCGCACGAGTGGGTCTACACGGTGACGGTGGAGCAGTCTGGGTCGAGCAAGCTGGAGGGGCTCGGCAGGGCAGCGTACTTAGCGAACTCGACAGAGCTCACGCTGAGCACAGTGTTAGAAGTGCCCTAGCGTTACACGTGCTGCTTGTGCTGCCACTGTCGTGAGCAGCTTTTGGC
>JBBISQ010000029.1:0-19298 GCA_037441155.1 Candidatus Fraserbacteria bacterium | reverse complement strand
CTATATGATGAGCTAGTGAGCCCCCTAACAGTCGGGGATCGCTGGCAGATAGAGCTTGAAGCTCTCCATCTCGATGTCCCACTGGGGGGGCTGGAGCACGAGCAACGACGCCGGGAGCATGTCTAAGGGCATCCGCGTCGAGCCGACGCCGCTTCCCGAGGGAGATGTCACGTCCTTGCCGAAAATCTCGAAGAGATAGCCGCTGGCGTCTTGGAACGCTTGAAGAATCTCTGTAAGGGTGTTGACGACCCCGGCGCGACAGAAGGTCTCGCCCTCAAGATAGATCGCTATCTTCGCGATCTGGTGCGTGCGACACACAGGGCAGCCAGGGGTATTGGGGTCGAGCACCTGCCGGTCAAAGCGATACCCATAGACGACTGGTGCCGTCCCCGAGAGATATTTTTCATTAAAGAGTATTTGGGGAGGCTCTGCCGGTCCTGCTTCCCAGAAGAGCGATCCCAAGAAGTGCGCATAATCGCTGGGGGACATAAAATTATTCTTCGCTTCAGCGAAGAGCCAGATATTCAGTGCTCCGACGCGCCGGCCGCGCCGCAGACGCCCAAACGCATCGGTGAGCACCGTCTCGATCTGCTCTCGGGTGAGACGCATCGGTCTCTCTAAAACATAGCGATAGAGCAGTGACGCCCCACGCTCCGTTGAGCCGATCTCGTTTCTGTCGTACAGACGATACGTAATATCCCCGACAGTGAACACGGTTGGCTCCAGCGTTTTGACTTCAATCCTGACGGAGGTGTCTTGAGCAGTCGCGCCGTGGTCATCAGTGACGGTGAGCGTGACTTCGTAGACGCCGGGTTCAGAGTACGTATAGGTCGGATTCGGCTCGGCGCTCTGGGCGCCATCGCCGAAATCCCAGAGATATGCTGTAATGGAGCCGTCGAGGTCTTTCGACGCAGCGCTGCTGAACTGCACGGTCAGCGGAGGCTCTCCGGAGATGTACCTGCTGGGGACGCTGTCTGGGGAATCGGGGAGTTGAGCAGTAGCGAAGGGCACGGGCTCTTGGTTAATAGAGAACGTGACGCGGGCGCTGGTCTTGGCGTTCTTGGTATCGGTCACGGTCAGTTCGACGGTGTAGCGTCCGCCGCGCTCGTAGGTGTGCTGGGGAGACTCTTCCGTGCTTGTGGCGCCGTCGCCGAAGTTCCAAAGCACCGACTGGACCCTGTCATCATCGGACCATTCTCCGGAAAACTGCACGGTGCGTTCGGTGAAAAAAGCCCCATCGGCTGGGCTGGTGATGCGTGCCGCAGGGGGTTTGTTGGCGGCACAGCCGGGGAGCGCAAGCACAGCCAATAGAAAGAGTATCCGAATCACTCGCGACATAGCGTGTGCTTATCATAGTCGAAGTCTCTGGGGGGATGCAAGTTGACAGCAGTGCTCGCTCTTGGGTATTGTAGAGCTCGGTGATCTGGAATGCGCAAGAGTGCGCGACGTCGCACCAAGAGGCTGAAGCGCTCTCAGGGGAAGCGCAAGGGCTGAGCTTGACAGCCCCCCCTGGGGAAGAGTTAAAATACACAGAGCTTGAGGCCCGGCCTACGGCAGAAGGAGCACCTATGGGCCTCGAGCTGATACGACAATTTTTCGCTCGGCTGAGAACATTTCTCTGTTCTGTTCTCCAGCAGACTCCCTCTGTAAGATTCCCGTCTGATGATTCTTCTCCGTCCAGCCCTCAAGCGCTAAGCGGCCCTTGGGACGAAGGCTGGGCATTAGATATCTATAGCCGTCGCGTCGGGGCGACGTTCCAGCTCACGGAAACGGGCTTGCTTGTGCTCAAGTACAAATATCGCGGGCGGATAGATTTGGCAGATTGCTTCGCAGATCGGGTCATCGCTCTGATGGAGCAGCGTTGGACAGTAAAGACCATTGATGGCATCGTGACTGTGCCTCTTTCAGCGCAGCGTTCGTATGATCCCGTGAGTTTGCTTGGGCAGGTGCTCGCGCGGCGCTTGGGAGTGCCTCTGCTCAGTGGGTGTCTGCAGAAGACCCGAACAACAAATCCTCAAAAAGATATGCGCGCCCGCGCGCAAAAGAGAGCGAACGTCGCCGGCGCTTTTGCAGTGCGGGGTGACGTTCGCGGGAGATCTCTGTTAGCCTTGGATGATCTCTATGACTCTGGCGAGACGCTGAGGGAGGTGACGCGCGTGCTCAAGCGCGCTGGGGCCCGCTGGGTCGGCGTGATCACGCTGACTCGCACACGATGGGGGGAGAGATCATGAGCACGTTGCACTGGCTGGCCCTGAGCAGAGTTCGGGGCTTGGGCGGGGCGCGGGCACGCCGACTCGTCGAGCACTTCGGAAGCATCGAAGCTCTGTGGCACGCTGACCCCAAGACGCTCGCAGCTCTGACCAGGCTCACGGCAGAAAGTTTCGTCGCTCTCCAACGATCTTTTGAGGAGCTTGCCCAAGAGAGAGAGAGTCTGCGGCGCGAGGGGATCGAGATTGTGACGGTCGAGGACGAGCAGTATCCCGTCTTGTTGCGAGACTTGCGTGACGCCCCACCCGTGCTCTACCTGCGTGGGTCTCTTGAGATTCGCGATCAATGGGCCGTAGCGATTGTTGGGAGTCGGCTGGCCGATCCGGGCTATCGCGAGCAGAAGATGGCCTGGACGCGCCAGCTCGCGCAAGCTCTTGCAGAGTGGGGGCTGACGATCGTGAGCGGTCTCGCGCACGGTGTAGACTCATGGGCGCATGGTGGGGCGCTCGATGCGCGCGACGGCAGGACGATCGCCGTGCTGGGGTGCGGGCTGCGTCGGGTCTATCCCAAGCGCAACAGAGCGCTGGCGGATCGCATCGTGGCGCGCGGGGCGTTGCTGTCGGAGCTGGACCCTCATGCGGGCACGTGCGGACAATTTCTGATGATGCGCGATCGGCTCATCGCAGCACTTTCACAGGCTGTCATTGTGATCGAAGCGGGGGATCCCAGCGGGAGCCTCGATACAGCAAGACACGCGCTCACGCTGAGACGACGCGTCTTGGCGGTGCCGGGCAGTCCAGGGACAGAGAGGCTCATCGCTGAAGGAGTGGAGAGACTGGAACCAGAACAGACTGATGTGGACGAGCTGGCCCGGAGTATTCTAAAAGAGGGGTGAGTCTGATGTCCATGGCCTATGCCCCGATCTCCGCCCTGGTCGCTATTATGAACAATAGAGCTGACTTCGCACGAGCTAGGAACGAGCATTGGTACAGAATCCCCGTGCGCAGTGCGCCGCCACGCGTGGACTTCTCTCGGTTGGAGCGTCTGGCGTTCTATCAGACGAAGGTCTTTGGGGATGAGAAGTGGGCTGTGAACTATCACACCGAAGTGCGTGGCGTAGATCGCGTCAAGCGCATCGAGCTTCTCCCCCAAGAGCGCGCCCACCCCCGCGCTCACGACGAATACTATCGGATTTGGATCGGGAATCTCGAGCGACTGCCCAAACCCATTCCCAGCCGACGCTGGCGACGTATCATCTTCATCCCCACGACGACCGAGAAGCTCTTCCAAGCTGAAGAATCTCTATCACGAAAGCCCCCTCGAAGACGAGCTCTGGCGCTATCTCAAGAAGGCTGGAATCCCTGCTGAACGACAGTTCTATACGGGGAAGCGCGATCGCATCTATTGTCTAGATTTTGCGATCTTCTGCGCCCGGGGGAATCTCAACATTGAGTGCAACGGTGAAGAGTGGCACTCCGACCCGTCAGCGCGGGCGCGCGATGAGCAACGGGACAGGGACTTAGCGCGCTGGGGTTGGTCGGTGTTGCGCCTGACGACGCACCAGATTCGTCGGCAGGCGCATCGCTCTCTTCGCTTGATTGAAGAGAATATTGCCAATCTCGGTGGGCTGCGCGATCTGGGTGAAACGAAAGAGCCTCTGAGGTTACTATAAACGTTCTGTTTTTGCACTCTGCCCGCCATCTACGCTATGATATGCTAAGCGAAAATCTCCCTGAGGTGATTGGCACCATGAAGCTCGATGACATCAAAACGATCGCGGTGCTCGGGGCCGGCACGATGGGCCACGGCATCGCTGAAGTCGCCGCCCTCGCTGGATATACAGTCAAGATGCGCGACATCAGCGAAGAACTCGTGAAGAGGGGGTACGATCAGATCAGCTGGAGCCTGAAGAAACTTGCAGAGAAGGGCACGATCTCTCCCCAGAAAGCCGACGCTGCGCTCAAGCTCATCACGCCGTTGGTTGACTTGAAAGAAGCCGTCTCCGACGCCGATATCGTCATCGAGGCCGTCCCGGAGATCATGAGCTTGAAGCTCGCGATCTTCAAAGAGATCGACACGCTCTCCCCGCAGCACGCGATCCTTGCGAGCAATACCAGTTCGCTGAGCATCTCTGAGCTTGGCCGGGCGACCAAGCGCCCCGAGAGAGTCGTGGGGATGCATTTCTTCAGCCCAGTCGTGCGTATGGCCCTCGTCGAAGTCATCAGGGGCGAAAAGACTTCTGAAGAGACGATGCAGCTCATCACAGAGCTTGCTAAGAAGCTCGGCAAGACCCCGATTCGCGTGGAAAAAGACGTGCGCGGGTTCATCGTGAACAGAATCTTAGTCGGGCCGTATCTCTTCGAGGCAGCGTGGCTGGTCTCGCGCGGCGAAGCCACGATCGAAGAGATCGATAGCCGTATGAAATACTATGAGAACTTCCCCATGGGGCCGTTCGAGTTGCAAGATCTGACGGGCATTGACGTCGGCTATAACTTGATGAGGGAAGCGGGCTTGGCGATTCCTCCGGTGATCGAGCGAGCGGTCAAAGAGGGCCGTCTGGGGCGCAAGACCGGGCGCGGGTTTTATAACTATACCGACGGCGGGGCGAAGTACCCTCGCGAAGCAGGCCAAAAATTCGATCCCTTGCCCCTCTACGCGCTGATGGTCAACGAGGCCGCGTGGCTGATCGAGAACGGCGTCTCTACCGCCGATCAGATTGATCTGGCGTGTCAGTTGGGCTTGAACTTCCCCGAAGGGCTGCTGCGCCGCGCTGATAGAATCGGCCTAGACAAGCTCGTCAGCGAGCTCGACCGGCTCTATGCCAAGCACAAAGACCCGCGCTATAGAGTGAATACTCTCTTGAAGCAGATGGTCCAGGCGGGCAAGACCGGCGAGGCCGCCGGTGAGGGGTTCTATCAATATAAGAAAGAGCAGAGAGAGTATAAGACGCTGAAGGTCCAGATTGATAGGAACACTCACGTCGCGTGGGTGACGCTCAACCGTCCGCAGCGATTGAACGCGATCAATGCAGAGATGCGAGCGGAGCTGCCCAGGGTCTTTGCAGAGCTGCGCGATGATCCCGATGTGCGGGTGATCGTGCTCAAGGGCGAGGGCGGGAAAGCGTTCAGCGCCGGGGCAGATATCACGGAGTTCACGCAGGGGAAGCCCTATCAGTTTGTCGAGCTTGGGGAGTTTTTCAGAACCCCCGAACTCTGCCCCAAGCCCGTCATTGCGGCGATTGACGGGTTTGCGCTGGGCGGGGGATTAGAACTGGCGCTTGCCTGCGACTTTCGCGTGGCGAGCAAGCGCAGTGAAGTGGGCCAACCTGAAATTCATTTGGGATTGATCCCTGGCGGTGGGGGCACTCAGAGGCTGTTGCGCTTGGTCGGCCCAGCGCGGGCCAAAGAGCTCTGTATGCTGGGCGAGCGCATCAGTGCTGAGCAAGCCGCTCAGTGGGGCCTGATAGATCACGTCTACGAGAACGAAACGTTTGAGCAAGAGGTCAAAACATTTGCTGAGAAGCTCGCGTCGCGCGCGCCCATCGCCGTGCGCTTTATAAAACAGATTATCAATGCTGGAGCGGACTGCTCTCTCGAAGCAGCCCTCTTATTAGAGCGCGAGGCGTTCGGGGTGCTCTTCACGACCGAAGACATGCTCGAAGGGGTCAACGCGTTCTTGAGCAAGAAGAAACCGAAGTTCCAAGGGCGGTGATTCGCCCATGTTTGACAGCTCTCGATTCACAGCTTAAACTATGAGCCCAAGAAGGGTGATAGACTATGAACAGACCGATGAGCCGCAGGGCGTTTCTCGCGTCGAGCGGGGTCGCCCTTGCCAGTCTCTTTGTGAGCAGAGTGCGAACGCCTGCGCAACAGCCTAAGCCCATCCGTCTCAGCATGATGCCCGCCCAAGATGTCGTCCCTTTGGCTTTTGCCCTCGAGCAGGGGATTTTTAACAAATACGGGGTGCCTATCGAGCTGGTCTGTGGCGGCAACGCCCTGGAGCGCAACACGGCCTTCTTGAGCGGCCAGCTCGATGCTCTCGCTGTCGATCTCACAAGCGCCGTGCTCCTATTGGGCCGCCAGGCGCCAGCAGCTATTATTGGGACAGTCTTTGAACCGACCCCAGACCCGCGCAACGGGAATTCTATCGTCCGCACCCTGGCAATGCTCACTCATAAATTCAGCAGCTACCGCTCCGTCGAAGACATCATCAAGAGCGGGCCCAAGCGCCAGATCACCCTGGTGCAGCCCTCAGATATGGAATATCTCACGGATATGCTCCTGCAGTCCAAGGGCGTGAAGGCCCGCGACGTTGACCAGTACTACACCGGCGTCGAAGATTTCGACAAGATCCAAGTGATCGCACAGCTCTTGGGCGCGGGCACGGTCAGCGTCCAAGTCGCTATACTCCCTGAACCCCATGCGACTCTGACCGAGGTCGTCGCTGAGGCCAACAAGGTCGAGATCATCACTCTGTCAGATTACAAGGGGCTGCGTGTTCCACCAAGCGTGCTGTTCGTGAACCGTGCTATACTCCAAGAGCGGGGAGCCCAAGTCACCAAGTTCTTCCAAGCTTTGAGGGAAGCCGTGACCACGCTCAATGCCAGCCCGCGCGACTTTATCATTGACACGCTCATCCGCGCGGGGGTTAATATCTGTTTTCCTGAGCTGCGCGGCCAGGAGTTGAAATTCCCTGATGGCTGGCGGGACCGCCTGCATGTGCCCTATTTCCCGCAGCCGCGTGCCCTGCGCGAGTCGGAGTTTGACGCTCACGTCAGGTGGGCCTTGGAGAAGCGCTACATTCGCGAGAGGATCGCGTTCGCTTCCGCGACCGATTTTCGGTTTCTCGGCTGAATGATCCGCATTGATGGGCTGAGTCTCGAGTATCGCGATGGCCGACGCGCTGTCCCTGTGGTAGAGAATCTGTCTCTCGATATTGCAGCGGGTGAGAGCATCGCGATTCTTGGGCCGTCGGGGTGCGGCAAGACCAGTCTGCTCTACGCGATCTGCGGCTTGATACAGCCCTCGGCAGGCCAGATCGTCATAGATGGCCAGCCGGTGGAGCGGCCGCGTCGCGATGTCGCGCTCATCTTACAAGATTTGGGGCTCTTGCCATGGAAGACCGTCTGGAAGAACGCGAGCCTCTCGTTAGAGCTTGGTGGGCCGCTGGCCCTGCCTACTCCCACGCTCACGACCCACGACAAGGCGCTCGTCCGGGAATGGCATCGCCGAAAAAAATCGCTCTTCTGGGCGTACTTTTGGCTGTTGGTGACGGGAGTGTGGGCTGCGGGACAGCGCTTCTATCTCGACCGGCCCTTCTCTGCAGCGGTCTATCTCGTGACGCTGGGGCTGTGGGCTCTCGCCGGGGGGTTCTACTGGAGCGAAATCCAGAAGATTCTCGCATTCAACCCCAACGCGGATTGGAGCACACGATTATGGGGCGGTGGCTGGCCCCAGGTCGTGCTCTTTCTCATCGTGTTAGGGCTCTCCGCGGAACTGCTGAGCCGGTTGCTCTATGATCTCTTCACCATGCCCAGACAGATTCGCGAAGCGAATCTCTTAATCGCTCAACAAGTGCAGAGCGTCAAACCCGTTCTCGACGAGCTAGGGCTGGACGATAAATTTTATGATCGCTATCCTCATCAGCTCTCCGGGGGGGAGCGCCAGCGGGTCGCGCTCGCGCGGGCGTTGGCGACCCACCCCAAAGTGCTCTTGATGGACGAACCCTTGGCTGCACTCGATGCGTTCAACCGCGAGCGCATCCAAGATCTGCTCTTTCAGTTATGGAAGGAGCGCGGCTTCACGCAGATCATCGTCACTCATGACGTGCAAGAGGCGGTCTTTCTCGGCTCGCGGATTGTGGTGCTCACCGAGCGTCCGGCACGCATTAAAACAATTCTCGAAAACCCCTGTGTCGGCACGTCGCGCACCAGCGAAGCCTTCTACGCAAAAGTCTTAGAGCTGCGACGGGAGCTGGCATGAAGCGCCTACAGAACTATTTTGTCGGCTATGTTCTGGGGATTGTGCTCTTCTTCGGGGTCTGGTGGCTGGCGAGTTGGGCTGTCTCGACTTTTGCGGCTAAGCCGCTCCAAGGGGCCGTGCCGCCGCCGCTGCGCGCTCTCAATATTCTCATAAGCGAGTGGCGCGAGTTGGCCCAGCACTTCTTCGCTAGCGGCTACCGTGTCCTTACCGGCTTGTTATTATCTATCGTCATTGCAACGCCGTTAGGACTGGTCATCGGCCATGAGCGCCTGTTGGATCGTCTGCTCAGCCCCTCGATCTATCTGACGTATCCGATCCCGAAAGTCGTCTTTCTCCCGTTGTTATTCGTCTTCTTGGGGATTTACGATGCCCCCAAAATCGGGCTGATCACGCTCGTTCTTGTCTTCCAATTGTTGTTGTCAACCCGCGATGCCGCGAAGAACATCGCGAAGAGCCACGTGCTCTCTGTAGTCAGTGCTGGGGCGAGCAAATGGCACGTCTATAAGCACGTCATCCTGCCGGCGAGTCTGCCCGCGATGCTCTCGGCGTTGAGAATCTCCATTGGCACGGCTATTATGGCCTTGGCGCTCACGGAGGCGTTCGCGTCGCGCTACGGCCTGTGGCGCTATATCTACGACCAATGGTCGCGCTATGGGAACTATGAGCATATGTTCGCGGGGATCTTGGCGATGGGCATTTTGGGGTTGGTTTTCTATATCGTGATCGATCTCATTGAGCGGTGGGTCTGCCGGTGGCAGTATGTATGAAACTTCAAAAGATCTTAGTCGTAGCGAATCTCGCCAAGCCCCAGATCGAGTCGGCCTTGGAGCGCTTGCGACAGTGGGCCATCGCTCAAGGGATTACTGTGCTTGTGCGGGCGGGGATAGACACCAGCCCCTTGCTGGAGAAGGACTTCGATCTCGTCGTAACACTGGGCGGGGATGGGACCTTTCTCAAAGGGGCGCGAACGGCTACCGAGCTCGATCTCCCGATCATGGGGATCAATCTGGGAAGCTTGGGGTTCTTGACGTCAGTTCGTATAGACGAGCTCGAAGCGGCGCTGGAGCATGTGAGAGACGGGAGCTTCGCTCTTGAGACGCGTCTGAGGGTCGAGGCGCAGATCGGAGGAGCGGCTGTTACAGCGCTCAACGAGATCGGGCTAGTGCACACAGAAGTCAGCCGGCGCACGGAGATCGAGCTCTTCTTGGGAGAACGATCTCTCGGCTCTTACCCCGGAGATGGGGTATTGATCGCGACGCCCACGGGGTCTACGGCCTATGCGCTCTCTGCCGGCGGCCCCATCATCGAGCCGACGATGGACTGCTTGTTGATCACACCATTAGCGCCGCACCGGTTGGGGGTGCGCCCGCTTGTTCTTCCGGGCACGAGCGTCTTGCTGGCTGTGGCCAAGCGCCCTGCGCACGTGCTTGCCGACGGCGATCCCGTGATGGCGCTCGCTCCGGGGATGAACGTACAGATCCGCAGAGCGGCGAGGCCAACGCGGCTCATTCGGTTCGACTCGGACTTCTGGGCAACACTGCGACGACTCTGCTGAGAGATTATTTTTTTGGCGGGCTCACAATAATGGGAATCTGGATGAACAGGCTCTGCGTGAAGCCGCTTGGGGTGATGAGCGAGGTCCCCGAGAGAGCCAGCCCAGCGATGCTCGCCCCAATCGTAAACTCTTGAGACGTAGACGTGAAGACCGCCTGGCCGATCAGCTCGACATTGCCGACCTGCGCTTTAATAGAATAAACTTGGCTGACCAAGCCGACCCCTTGCTCAAACGTCGTGACCCCCGAGAGCGATGCCGCGCCGAGCGACAGCTCCAGACCGATCTTCTCCTTACTGATCTCGAAATCTTTCGGATCGAGCTCGATCTGGCCCATGATGCTGCTCACCCCGATAGCCGTGCGCAGGGTGATCGTGGCGCGGCTGAGCGAGAGGTGCAACCGTTCGTCGAGGGCAAAGCTGCTCAAGCCCTCGATCTGGGTGGGCAGAAGCAGCCCTGGGCTCTCTACGCTCAAGACCAGCGTCACTTCGCGATTCAAGGACGACGAGCTGTGCGCTTGAAAGAACTCTTCGAGGAGGGTTCGCATAATTCTATCTATATCGCGCAGGCGCGCCTCAAGCTGGGCGATCCGCCCAAAGTCCCAGATCGCCTGCGGCTCAGAAGACTCCTCTGAGGGCGGAGCGAGCATGAGCCGCTGGATCGTGAGATAGGAGATGCCCACCAAGGGTGGAGGAGCAGGCAGAATCTGAGAGATGCGCACTGGCTCACTCTGCAGTGTCGCCAGAGCGATCAAGATACTCCCCCTTCCCTCCGTCACGCGATGGTCTTCTCTCACCCTCACGGACAGGCCAAGCTCAGCAGGGCACAACCCTTTAGCAACGGACTGCACCGAGCAACCTTGAGCAGCCCCCGTGAGCCAGAGCCCGGCGAGCACCACGCCACTTATGAGCACACATGCGAGTTGTCTCATGTGAGGTCGAACTCTAGGCATGAGTTCCCCCTCTATCTCTCTCGATCATTGTAGAGCATGGAGATCGAAGCGTCAATAGTAGGGCAGAGCAAAAGAGAAGAGAAAAAAGAAAGAGAAGAAAGGAAGGAGGGGCTTGGCTCCTCGCGCGGCTGCGGATGGCAAGGAAAAATCCTCTCAGTGGGGAGGAGGTCAGGCAGCCCCCAAAGAGGCAAAACCCGTCCATCCGTGGGAGAAGCCCCTTGCGCTTCTCCCTCCGCGATAGGCGCCAAGCCCCGTACGTGAAGAGAGTGGGTCAGCTTGGGTACGGCCTTGCGTAGATCCCATCGCTTCAAGCATGATTATTTTACCCTCTCTTTCGTGCAAATCACATGGAACTTCGGTGGAAATTTGGTGACCATGGCTATTGACGAGTGTGCGCACAGACGCTAGACTGGAAGGGCTATGAAGTGGCCGCGACTCAGCTTGCGCTATAAGTTTATCTTCACGCTCCTGGGGTTCACGCTCATCGTTGCCGTGCCATTGGGGATTTTAGCGATCGCGCGTTTCTCCGATGTCTTGGAGAGCGAGGTGCGGGTGAGATGGGAGACCATCGCGCGATTCTGGGGGCCCATGGTATCTCCGGCGACGCGCCCTCAGTCGTGCCAAGCGGCTTTACAGGACTTCCTCAACGAGGGGTTAATCTATCTCAAGATCATTGTTACCGGTGAGGAGATTTGTAGCAGCCATGTGGCGGACTTAAGCCCGGAGGCGCAAAAACAGCTTGCCGCCACCCCGACGGAGCTTCCCTCAAAACCCGAGGTGCTGGTGCAAAAGGTGCTCCCCCTCCGAGGAACGGCATTCTTGCATGTGACCTATCTCGAGCCTGTGACCAAAGTGCAGTATAAGGTCGAATTCTATGAGGACGAAAACGGGCAGATTCAACGGCGAGAGATCCGTCAAGAGATTCCCACGTTTTCCGCATTACAGCTGGGTATCAGCCTCTCGGCGGCCCAAGCGCTCGCCCGTCGCGAAGCGACCCTAATCGCTCTCGTCGTCAGTGGGTATGTCCTGCTCGCTCTGATTATCGCTGTTATGTTCTATAAGATGATCCTGGGGCCAGCGGAGACCCTGACCCACGCCCTACAGCGCTTCAAACAGGACCCTGCAGCCCGGGCTCACGTCTCCACCGGCGATGAGCTGGAGACGCTCGCGCACGAATTTAATGCCATGGCCAACGCCATCGAGGAGCGCAACCGCCAGCTCCAACAGATCAATACTGAATTAGTCAAAGCCAACCGCGCCAAGTCAGATTTCCTCGCGATGATCAGCCACGAACTGAAGACTCCCCTGCACGCCATTCGGGGATACTCTCAGCTCTTGTTAGAAGGGGTAGACGGCCCGCTCACCCAGGCCCAGCGAGAAGATCTAGAAAACATCTTAAATTCAGGAGATCATCTCTTGGAGCTGATTGACAACATCTTGCGATTCTCCAAGCTTGAGACCAGCGAGGATCGGCCGTATTTCGAAGCCGTCGAAGCTTCCGTCGTTGGAGAAGAAGCAGTGAAGGCTGTCAGCGCCCTCGCGCGCGGGAAGAACCTCGAGCTGAGCTATCACATCGAGCCGAGCACGCTCATCTCCGATGGCACCAAGCTCAAACAGACTCTGATCAATCTGCTCAGCAACGCGATCAAGTACACGCCTGCAGGAAGGGTGGAGCTCACGGGATCGGTGCGCGACCACGAGTACTGGTTCTCGGTCTCAGACACGGGGATCGGCATCCCGGAGCACGCGCGCGACCGGATCTTTGAGCCGTTCACCCAGCTCGACAGCTCCAACACCCGCGAGTCCCAAGGGGTGGGCTTAGGATTGGCTATCGTCAAGAGATATGTCGAGATGCTCGGCGGACGCATTCTCCTCGAGAGCGAGGTCGGACGCGGCAGCGTCTTCTCTATTGTGCTCCCGCTGGAGCCGACCCTCAGTTCGGAGCAGAAGGAGGTCTCCCATGCGCATCCTCATCGCTGAGGACGATGCGACGTCTCTGCACTTGTTACGGAAGTTTTTAGAAGCCAAAGGGCACTTTGTTATCGCGGCGGTGAACGGCCAAGAGGCGCTCGATAAATGTGCCAAAGAGAAGCCGGAGCTGGTGCTGCTCGACGTGATGATGCCCAAGCTCGACGGCTGGACGGTGCTCCAGAAGCTGCGCGAGAGTGGCGTCAAGACCCCGGTGATCATGGTGACCGCCAAAGACTCGACCGATGACAAAGTTCGCGGGTTCTCCACGGGCGCGGACGATTACATCACCAAGCCGTTTGATCTACGCGAGGTCGAAGCGCGCATCGAAGCGGTGATGCGTCGTGTGAGCCAGTCGCCGTATATGCAGCTTGGGGCGCTGCAGATCGACGACGAGCGCAAAGAAGTGCGCTTGAGGGGCAGGGTGATTGACCTCTCCCCCAAAGAGTATGAGCTGTTAAGGCTCTTGGCATCGAAGCCGGGGAAGGTCTTCTCGCATCGAGAGATCATTGACTCGATTTGGCAAGAGAACCCGTATGCGTCTTCTGAGGACGTGAAGAAATACATCTATCTGTTGCGCAACAAGCTCGAAGAGGACGTAGACAATCCCAAGATCATCGTGACGGTGCGGGGGTTTGGGTACAAGCTGGAAGCGATCTAGCTAGCTGGTGCCGGGGTCAAACGATCGGGTTCAGCGGCGGCGCGCAGCGCCGTCCGCTGCATACTGTCGTTGGGCGGCTCATCAAGACACCAATCACGTAAGCCGCGATCGGCCGGATCGCGTTGCAGTGATGAGCGTGTGCAGCTCTTGGACGTGGCGTTGCGGCATGATGTCAGGAGGCAGGTTGGGCCGAACGTGCTTTGCAAACCACTCCGCAGCGTCTTTGGCAGATTCCCAGACTTCTACGACACGCCACCCGCCCTCAATCGGATGGCCAAAGTGCATGATGAAGCCAGGCGCTTCTGTGAGGGCATCTCCAAGAAGCCGAATCGTCTGCTCGTAACCTTCCTTGGTCTGGCCAGGGACATCCGCAGTGATCGCTATTGCCATACAGCCATCTCCTTTGTCGGTTATTGGTGGTTGTCAGCTATTGCTTGTCGTTGCCGCACGCAAAGCCGCCCACCTACTAATTATGTGTGATTCCCGTCTAACATGCAAGTTCCTCCGGTCCCCTGCGCCAAGAGATCAGTACCTAGGACCCACGCAGTGAGCCACTCTCTCGCTTCAGACAACTAGCTGCCAGAAGCTAGCTGTTCAGCCTCGCGCACCATCGAGCGCAGAAACTCCAGCCCCGTGTTCCAAAAGCTCGGATCGCTCGTATCTATTCCCAGCGGAGCCAAGAGCTTCCGCGGACTGTCGGAGCCGCCAGCCGAGAGCAAGTCTAAATACTTGGGCACGAACGCTTCCCCCTCGCGCAAATACTTTTGATAGAGCGCCAGCACTAACAGCTCCCCGAACGCATACGCATAACAATAGAACGGCACGTGAATAAAGTGCGAGATATAGAGCCACCACCATCGGTAATCGTCCGTGAGCGTGACGGAAGTCCCAAACATGCGTTGGTTCGTGTCGAGCCACAGCTCGCCGATGCGCTCCGGCGGCAGCTCACCCTGAGCACGACGCGCTTCGTGCAGCTTCTGCTCAAAACGCGTGAGCACGATCTGTCGGAAGATCGTGGCAAACGAATCTTCAATCTTGCTGCACAGCAACGCGAACTTTAGCTTCGGGTCGGACGAGCTTTCTAGAAGTTTGCGGAACGTGAGGATCTCCCCGAAGGTGCTTGCGGTCTCGGCCATCGTCAGCGGGGTGTCGGCTTGCAAGTAGCCGACCCTCCGAGAGAGATACTGATGAATCCCATGGCCCAGCTCATGAGCTAACGTCATGACATCGCGCAGCTTATCTGTGTAATTGATCAGAATATACGGGTGAACGCTGGGCACGGTGCTTGCCGAAAATGCCCCGCCCGACTTGCCAAAGCGTATCTCAGCGTCGATCCAATTCTTCTCGAAAAACTCTTGGACGATCTGGGCTGCCGTGGGTGAGAAGGCGCGGTAGGCATCGAGCACGATCCGACGGCCCTCAGGCCACTCGCAGCGGGGGAGGTCTTCGAAGACCGGCGCGTAGCGATCGTAGTCGTAGAGCGTGCGCAGCCCGAGCACGCGCTTCTTGAGCCGATAATAATCTTGGACGATGTCATGGGCGTTCTCGCAGGCGGCCATCAGGGCGTCAACCGTAGCCGGATCGATCTCGTTGGCCAGATGGCGCGAGTGCATCGGCGACGGGAACTTGCGCAGTTCGTCGTTGATCTTGTGGTCGAGCACAAGAGTATTAAAGATATAGGTGAGCACGCGGGCGTTGCTTCGGAGCGTCTGGGTGATCGCTTTCGCTGCGTTCTTGCGCGTAGCTCGGTCCGGCTCGTGTAACTTCGTGAGTGCTTGGTCAAGCGTGAGTCTCTGGGTATCTTTCCCTCGGCCGATCTTGACGCTCAATCCGGACACAAGCTCGCTGAAGAGCCGCTGGAAAGCGCGGGTGCTCGTATTGGCTTTGATATCTAAGATCTTCTCTTCGGGTTCGGAGAGCTTGTGCGGCCGGAAGAGACGCGCCCTCTCTAAATAGTGCCGATAGCGCGCGACTTCGGGAGCGCTGATCAGTCCCTGCGCGATTTCGTCGGCCAGGTCCATCCACTCCAGCTCAAAGAAGAGCAGGTGCTGTCGGATCTGGGTATGACGCTCTTGAGTCGCTTGGAGCAATGCCCCATGACGGGGGTTTTGGGTGTCGGAAGCATGGAGCAGATGGGCATAGATCAAGGGCTTGTCCATCTGTTCGTAGATGCTCTCCAACTCAGTGAGAGCTTCGTACAAAGATTGAGGCGCAACGCCCTCGCGCACGCGCCCGCGATACTTCTGCTCGAATGCGTGAGCCCGCTCAAGGGCGCTGCTCAGGTCACGCTCGAGAGCCGGATCATCAAGGCCCGAATACAGATCACTGAGATCCCAGCGAATCCCCGCGGCACTGCTCGATAGTGCTGCTTCTACAGTCTGCATGGACGATCACCTGAGAGGCGTTTGCTCGAGGAGCAAACGAAGAGTATGAGCATTATAAACCCTGGGGGTCAGTTTTGCCAGGGCAGTAGCGAACTCTCTCGAAGTATTCTATAATATTATCATGCGCTTGACGATCTTAGGAACCGCTGGCGTCGTGCCCGATGCCCAGCGGGCGCAATCCGGGTATCTCTTGGAAAAATCTGGCAGATTGGTGCTGATTGACTGCGGCAGCGGGGTCTTCAGCCGCCTCAGCAGCCTCCCCATCAATTGGGCGAAGCTTGAGGTGTTCCTGCTGACCCACCTCCATCTCGATCACATGAGTGATCTGCTCTCGATCTGGACGGCGCGGTGGCTGTTGGGAGCGCCCCACGTCACGCTCTACGGTCCGGTAGGGACGCGCCAGTTCATCGCGAAGCTCTTGGAGCTCTTTCCGTATATTCGGGATCACGTCCGGGCAGTTGTGCACGAGCTCAGTGCCGGTGAGACCTTGACCGTAGCAAACTTCGAGGTCTCAACGCTCGCTATGAATCACTACGTGCCAACGCTCGCGTACAAATTCGACAAGCAAGTAGTGATCTGTGGCGACAGCGAGCCAGAACCTGCGTTGGTGGACTTCGTGCGCGGCTGCAAAGTGCTCATCCATGAGTGCTCTTTCCCTGATGGTATACCGGCGACGCTCCATGCCACGCCCACGGCTCTGGGCCGGCTGCTGGCGCACGCGGACGTCGAGTGGCTGGTGCTCACCCATCTCTACCCCCAGGCGGCAGCGCAGACGGAAGAACTCATCCGAGCCGTCCGGAAGAACTTCCCCAACAGGGTTACTGTAGCCAGCGACTTGCAAGTCATAGAGGTGTAGTGCAACTTGCCAAGTGAGAAGCACTCTGCTATAGTGTGAATGTTTCTCGACTCTTGAAAGGGGGAGTTGGATCATGGTCAGCCCAGAGGCTGTAAAATTTTTGAAGAAGACCCAGCTCTTTGCACAATTCAGCGAGAAAGAACTAGAAGCCCTGTTCAGCACGGCCAAGGTGCGTGAGTTTGAGGCGGGCAGCGTCATTGTGCGCGAGGGCGACCCCACGAGCATCGGGTTCTATCTCGTCTTAGAGGGGCAAGTCGAGGTGCGCAAGGGGCAGAAAGCTTTAGCCAAGCTTGGCGCGGGGGACTATTTTGGCGAAATGGCACTGATCATGGATGCACCGCGATCTGCAGATGTCGTGGCTACGCAAAAGACCAAGTGCCTGATGATCACGCGCTGGGAGCTCCGCAGCATCATCAGCTCCTACCCCGACGTCGCCCTCAAGATGATGGGCGAGCTGGCGCGTCGTCTCAGCGCTACGAATCAAGCACTGAAAGAGTGAAATGCGTGGACGATGCTCGCGATGTGCTTGATCCCCTGAATGAAATCTTCAATGCGAATGTTTTCGTTCGGCGCGTGGGTGTTAGAGTGCGCATAGCCAATCCCCGTCGAGACTGCTGGAATCCCAAGCTTCTGACAGAGTGTGTACATCGGGCCGCTCGCGGCTGACGTGGGGTGCACCACGGGCTCGACGCCATAGACTTCTTTGGCCGTGCGCCGCACGACTTCTACCAACGGATCGTCCATGGGGGTGCGCGCGGGATTGACCCCGTGCATCCCGATCACCTCGATATCTCCAAAGCCGTGCTTCTTTAAGTGTTTCTTCAAAAGAGCGAGAACCCTTTGGGGGTCTTGATCGGGCACCAAGCGAAAATCTATCTTCGCCCGCGCTTCGGCGGGCAGCACGGTCTTTGGTCCCGACCCCGTATAGCCGCTCCAGATCCCACAGATGGTGCACGTCGGTTCAAAGTAGTGCTTCTTGCGCAGTTTCCTTCCCGAAAGCCCTAACAGATATTTTTTGATCCCAAACTTCTTGCGCCAGCCGCGCTCGTCGAAGTCCAGCTCATAGACGGCTGTCAGCTCAGATCGGCTGGGCGGGCGGACGTCATCATAGAAGCCCTTGATTTGGATCTTCTCGTTCTCGTCCTTGAGGGTGTTCAGCGCCCAGACCAAGCGCCACGCTGGGTTTGGGACGATCGTCCCCCAGGACGAGTGCTGATCGCTGGTCGCGCCCCTGGCGCGCAGTTCTACGTAACAGATCCCCTTCAGCCCCAAATAGATCTGGGGAATATCTTTCAAATCTTTGTGTCCGAACTCCCAGATGCAGCCGTCGGCTCTCAAGAGATTCTTGTGCTCTCTGACGAACTGCCCCAGATGGGGGCTGCCGATCTCTTCTTCCCCTTCGACGACGAATTTTATCGTGACGGGCAGTCTGCCCATGATCTTTTGATAGGCTTCCAGGGCACACAGCCGCGCGGTCAAATCGCCCTTGTTGTCTGAGGAACCGCGGGCGTAGAGCTTCCCGTCTCGGATCTGCGGGTCCCAGGGATCGGACTCCCACAGCTCCAACGGCTCCGGCGGCTGCACGTCGTAGTGATCGTAGAACAGTAAGACTCTATCGCTCTCGCCCTCCAGCTCGCCGTAGACGACCGGGAAGCCGTCGGTGGGGAGCATCTGGGTCTTGAAGCCAACACTCTCAAGCATCTGCTGGACGAGCTTGGCGCACGGCTCCATCCCCAAGTTCTGCGCAGCGACGCTGGGGTGGCGCAGCAGCGTCTTCAGACGCTCAAGGAACTCATCGCGATGGTCGTCAATGTAGCGAAAGACCTGTTCCATAAGGGCCTCCTATCTCACCCTCACCCCAGCCCCTCTCCCCTTGGAGGGAGAGGGGACTGGCTAGTGCAGCTTGTTCAGTTCGTTCCGATCCCATGAACTTTTAGGATAGATCGCTAATGCTTTCTGAAATGCTTCTCGTGCTTCGGCGACCTTCCCCAATTTCGCGTAGGCGACTCCACGCCAGCGATATGACAGAAATTGCACGGTCTCATCTGATGTCAAAGCCTCGCTCTGTTGGAACGCGCTCACGGCTCTCTCGAGATTTCCCCCAAAGAGCGCGGGTGCGTACAGATAGTAGACTCCCAGGGCAAGATGCGCCTCGGCGTTGTGAGGGTCCAGCTCGAGAGCGCGCTCGAGGTTGCTCTTGGCGGTCTCAGAGTGCGCGAGGGCTTGGAGCCAGCCCTTGAGACTGATAATGCGCATCTGGCTCTCCCCCAGCAGCCGATAGCCGTCAGAGAGAGTTGGAGCGCGCTCCGTCAGCTTCTGCGCGATCTGTTCGGCTGTGAGATAGTACGGCAGGGCTTCTTGGGCTTGGGCAGGATCGCCCCAGGCTGCGCCGTGATACCAATTCCCCAGCTCGAATTCTAAACGAGCTTGCCAGGAGAGTCTCTCGGTCTCGCTGATCTCGTCGCCGAGAGCAGCGAGGAGGGTCTGTGCGGTCTGGAGCAGTTCTCGCGCCCGAAGGTACTCTGCGCCGAGCGCTGAGTTGTAGAGCTGACGCCGACCCTGACGATAGAGGCTCTGCACCTCTTCGAGAGAGAGTTTCTTCCCCAAGACGGGAAGCGCAGCCGACGGCTCCTTGGGAGCAGCAGGACGGATCACGGAGAGAGACTGCTCGCCCTGCGGCGGGGAGCCTCGCTGAGAGATCAAAAGACTCCCACATGCAACGAGCACACCCAGACC
>JBBISQ010000028.1:0-20180 GCA_037441155.1 Candidatus Fraserbacteria bacterium | reverse complement strand
TTGGCAGTCTTGCGCGGACTCGTTGACCGTCTCAACGGTCTGAAACGGGAGCGCAACCCGCAACGGAGCCGTCTTCTTGCCGTCTTTATCGTACTTGCCCTCCCAAATTAGCTCGGCCATGACATCTATTATTTGTCTTTACCGCAGAAAGACCCAAAAGTCAAACTCACGGCTTGATCGCCGGGTTCTCCCCACGCCACACGAAATTCACAAACGCCTCCCACGTCCAGGGCATCTTCGCTTTAAAGATTTGCGCGATGGCTTCAGCGTACTGACGGATCTCCCACTGCGCGCCCACGTCCGCACGAAGATTGATAAAATTCATGAGCGCCCGCGCGTTGATCGTCCAATAGAACTGCGTGTAGAGCGATAACGGCAAGACCGACCGCGCCAGCTCCCGCGCTACTCCTGCGGCAAGTAGCTTCTTGTAGCGCTCATAGACCAGCTCATACGTCTCTTGGATCATTCTGAGCAGCTCTTGTTCGTTAGGGATCTCGCCGAACTCGCTCGCTTGCTTGTTGGACTTGGCTTGTAGGCGCAACCGTTCGGGGAGATAGAACTCATCTTCGTACTCGACATATCTTCCCGAACGCTCGTTGTATGAGTTATGAACGACAAAGCCGTTCGCTATATAGTTATGATACGGACCACACACAGCCAGATCGTAGGTCATCTCTCGACTCACGTATTCGACTTTCACGACTTTCACCGGTTTGGCAATGAGCTTCTGCAGTGGACGATAGACCTTCATCCGAGGGAGAGGCTGAGGAAGAGGAGCTCCAAGAAGTTGCTCAGCGTACTCAAGTTCATGGCCATGCACACGACGATGACAGCTTGCACAGAGCGTCACGATGTTGCTCAGGTCACACGCACGTGAGGGATCGGCCCACACAGGGATAACATGGTGTGCGTGTAATTGGCCTCCACGCTGGCCACAGAGCCGACACGTGTAATTGTCACGCTCGTAGATCCGATAACGATTGCAGTTTAAGAAGACCATGTCTTTGCGAGGAGTGATGCCGCCCTTCCAGAAGTTGGAGTTTGGCCCAGAGCGAGCTCTGCGGATAGCTTCTAGGTGCTCTGGGGAGAGCGAGCGAGAGCCCAAAGAGTAGGTTTTCCCCTTGTTCCAAGGGATCTGCCCTCTGACAAACCAAGTCTCTTCAGGACGGAATTGCAACCCATATCTCTTAAGCCACTTGCGGATCGTGTGGTACGAGCATCCAGCTTGCTGTGCCATCTCCGCAACGCGGGCACCTTTTGACCGTTGCTCTTGCAACCAGCTTGGAGATTGCCACACAGGCTCGCCGTTCGTATAAACATAGGCTTCTTTTGCGATAGTTACTCGCCCTGACGAGGTCATCTCCAAGCCCACCATCTGCTCCAAGGTCTGCCAGCCCTCTGTCGTGTAAAAGCGATGATCGCGTGAAGCTGTGATCGCCTTGCCATCTTCGAGAACAACACGGAAGACGTCCTGTTCCCCAGATCGCACCACGTCCACGACGTGAGTGGTTTCTATCTCATTGGTCTGTTCGTTGAGGCAGCGCAGATGCATCTGGTGCAGCCGCTCGCGGAGTGGGATATAGAGCTGGATGCGAGGATCACGCCAGTGAGGAATAGGGCGAGCGCCTTCGTGCCACTTGCGATAGAACTCAGCAATCGTCATCTTATAGACTCGGTGTTTGCGATCTTCTGTCCATACCGCTGGAGCATCGAACCACAATTCGGTATCCCCAGTGACACAAGCGATTCTATGCCGAAACCATTGACGCGCTACAAAGAGCGGGCAGGAGATATGAAACTGAAAGACCGAGTGCTCAAACGGCGTCTCGTGCTTGTGTTTCATCAAATAATTGATGAGCTTGCGGTCTTGCTCTTCACCCTTGAGGCCCTTCCCCGTCGAGACTCGCGCCGCCAGCACCACCGTCTCGTCCCCGCCCATAAAATTAATGAGCCGCACAAACCCTTTGTCTAAGACCTTCACTTCGATGGGGTCCATCGTCACTCCCCTGCCTTACAGAGATTAGTGCGATTATAGCCTGGCATGGCAGGTGCGGGCAAATCTCTTCTTGTTGGCCTTGACAGTCATGTAAGATGGAGCGATTGACACGCTCGCTCGGCAGACACTATAATGCCCCAGCATGGCAATAGCGAGTCTCTCCATCATTCTTGTCGTGGCGCTCGTCTTGTTCATCACGGAGCGCGTGCGAGCTGATCTCGTCTCGATGCTCGTGCTCTTAGCGTTAGCTCTGACAGGGCTGGTGAGCACCAGTGAAGCCTTCAGCGGCTTCAGCAACCCCGCGGTCATCACCGTCGGGGCGATGTTCGTGATGAGCGCAGCCGCCACGCGCACCGGGATCGCCATGTATCTCGGACGCGTCCTGCAAGCTCTCGCCGGCGGGCGCGAGTGGGCTACGGTGCTCGTGCTGATGCTGGCCGTGGCTCTCGTCTCGGCGTTCATCAACAACGTCGGAGCGGTCGCCCTGTTCTTGCCCGTTGTCATGGAGCTTGGACGTCACGGCAAGATCAGCCCCTCGAAATTATTGATCCCCCTTGCGTATGGATCGCTGTTGGGCGGGGTATGCACGCTCATCGGGACGCCGCCCAATATCTTAGTGAGCACGAGTGCAAGCCAATACGGGCTGCGCCCGTTTGCGCTCTTCGAGTTTGCCCCCATCGGAATCGCGCTCGTGTCTGTCGGCGTTCTCTATATGACGCTGATCGGGCGGCGCCTGCTCCCTGTGCGCCGCACCGAGGAGATCGCAGACTCTCTACCCAAGAGCTATCTGACGGAGCTGGTCATCCCTCCCAACTCCAAGCTCATCACCAAGCGCTTGTATGAGCTGGGGTGGCGTGAGCGCGGCATAGAGATTCTCGAGATCCACCGAGGGAATAAGAGAATCTTCGACATCTGGGGCTGGGCCAGCCTCCACGCTCATGATGTTCTCATGGTCACCGGCAAAGCCGAGGAGATCTTCAAGCTCAAAGACGAGCTGGGGTTGGAGATCCGTCCCGAGGTAGAGTACAGCCATCCGTGGCACCCCTCGGATCAGATTCAACGAGTAGAAGCAACGCTCGCTCCCCATGCGTCGTTCATCGGGCACACGCTCGCCGAGCTCGATTTTCACAATCGCTACGGCGTGACAGTTTTAGCTATTGCTCGGCATGGGACGCTGCTGCGCGGGCAGCTCTCGCAGATCCCGTTGCAGTTTGGCGATACGCTCTTATTGCAAGGGCCGGAGCATCGGCTGGAGCAAATTCCCAAAGATAATTTTATCTTGATGAGCCCGTTGGCATTCAAAGCCTTGCGCACCGACAAGGCTCCCCTTGTGCTGGCGATCTTCTCTGGGGTGTTGGCGCTGGCGG
The DNA here is from genome assembly GCA_037441155.1 of Candidatus Fraserbacteria bacterium. Classification (GTDB taxonomy): domain Bacteria; phylum Bipolaricaulota; class Bipolaricaulia; order RBG-16-55-9; family DRXL01; genus JANXCC01. Next base: position 16,817 of record JBBISQ010000028.1, on the reverse strand, counting down.
CTTTGGAAGTAGTGCCCATCAGCATCGCTGGGGTGCTCGGCGCGGTGCTCACGGTGCTGACACGCTGTCTTACCCTCGAAGAAGCGTATGAGTCCATAGACTGGATGGTGATCTTTCTCTTGGCCGGCATGATTCCCGCGGGGATTGCCCTGGAGAAGACAGGAGCTGCGCAACTGCTCGCTGAGTTTATTTTACAGGGCATTGGCTCATTTGGTCCGTTGTTCGTCTTGGGGGCACTGCTGGCGTTCACGTCGCTGATTACGGAAGTTCTTTCTAACGCTGCTGCCGCGGTGCTGCTGGCGCCCATTGCCATCTCGCTGGCTACTCAGTTAGGAGTCAGCCCGTACCCGTTCCTGATGGGCGTGGCGGTGGCGGCGTCGTCGAGCTTTATGACCCCGATCAGCCACCAATCGAATACGTTAGTCTTCGGGCCGGGCGGATACAGATTTTCAGACTATGTGCGCGTGGGAGCAGGGCTCAATATCTTCGTGTGGGTGGTGGCGATGCTCTTGATCCCCAAACTATGGCCCTTCTAAGGGCGCCTCGAAGCATCACGCAGGTAGACCGTGCGGATGGGGAAGGGAATCTCGATCCCCTCGCGCCGCAGCCGCGCAAATAGCCGCTGATGGATCTCATCCCATACTGCAAACTGAGTATCGTAGTTCTCCACCCGGAAGATCACCACAAAATTCAGGGCGAAATCCCCAAACGATTGGAACCGCACGATCGGGTCGAAGTCCTTCACAAAGCCGGGGACGTCACCGATGATGCTCTTGGCTTCTTCATATAGAATCTGCTTGACGCGGCGAGGATCGGACTCGTAACTGACCCCCACAGGCACGACGATGTTGACCGGCGGATCGGGCATATTGTAGTTCGTGATGATGCTTTGGGCGAGCTTGGCGTTGGGAATGATGATCAAGTGATTGGCAGGGGAGCGCAGGGTCGTAGACCGCCAGCCGATGTCGGTGACGTAGCCCTCCTCCCCGGAATCTAATTTGATGCGTTGGCCGACGAAGATCTGCTTGGCCAGAAGAATGTGCAACCCCGCAAAGAGATTGGACAGGGTATCTTGGAGCGCTAACGCCACGGCCAGCCCGCCGATCCCCAAGGCCGTCAGCAGCGGCGTGATGTTGATCCCCAGTGTCCCCAGCAGAATGAGCACGCCTACCGTCAGCACCAGCCCTTGGATGAACGTCTGCGTCAGGCCGGTCAAGGGAAGAACAGTTCGGGCTTGGGCGCTATAGTGTTGGATAAGCGCTATGAGCAGGCGGGCTGCCACCAGCGTCAACGAGAGAATGAGAACGGCTATGAGGACCCTATCGAGGGTTTGTCCCAGCTCGGTGTCGAGCTCGACGGCTTGGCGGGCGATCACCGCGCTGATGAGCAAGATCCACAGCAGCGAAGGGATCTTCGTCGCTTGGAGGATAACGTCATCGAGGCGTGTCGCGCTCCGCTCCGCCCAGCGCGCCAGCAAGCGATACAGCCAAGCTCGTACCCCATAGCCAATGAGAAGAACTCCGACGAATATCCCCAGTGGGATAAGCCATCTCTCCATGGCGGTTTCCCCTTCCTCACCTCGTTAGGGCAGAACGCCCTCAGTGACGTAGCGCGTCAGCTCGCTGACACTGAAGTGCTCAATGCCGAGTTTATCTAACGTCCGCCCACGACGCCAGTAGTCGGTGCGATGGATGATGCACGCGAGATGAATAATGCTCTCAATAGCCCTGGTCTCGACGCCGTAGCGCTTCCCCAACGCAGCTATGGGCACCAAGCTCATGGGCACGTCTTCGAAGATATAGCGATGCTCCAAGCGATTGGGCGCCATGATCCCGTAATAGCCGGGGTTGGCATGGATCGCGTCGTGGAGATTGTCGCCCTTGGCATCGTAGGCCATCTTGAGCCATTCCATCGCGGTCATCGCGCGAATCCCCAGAGCCGCCGCGATGGTCACCCGTTCGCGGTCGAGGACTTCTAAGACCCGTGCGGTCGAGGGCGTCACCCCGTCAATGTAGAACTGAAAATTCCCCTTGCTAGATTCAATCCAGCCCGCGTTCAGAATAGTTAAAGCCGGATGGAAGATCGCGCCCATATTATCGAGCCCCGTCTGCAACACCGTGCCCCCGTCTATGAACTGGGGATAGGCGTCATTGATGACTTCGAGGACTTTATGGGTTTTGGTGGCTGGCAGGGCTGCAAGGGGCACGGCATCTTTGATGCTGAAGATGCGAGCTTGCGCCGGGCCGGTGGAACGGCTCGCATAGATGAACGTCTCGGCCTCGGCGACGATCACGTCCGCTGCACAGTGATTATCGCGAAGCACTTTGACGAATTCGATGGCCCCGCAGGTGCGCCCAGGGTGCAGAATGATTATCTGCCCATCCTTCAGGTGCGGGGCACAGGCTTGGGCTAGCTCCCTATGGGCCGATGAGGGCACGACGACCATCACGACGTGGGCGTCGCTGAGGGCGTCTTTCAGATCAGATGTGCACTTCTTGAGCTTGGCGAACCCGTGTGGGCCGTCGGGAAAGCTCTCCAGTTCGATGCCCTTGCGGGCTTTAATAGTCTTTATATGCTCGGGCGTGCGGTTGTAGAGCGTGACGGGATAGCCCATCAGCGCCAAGTGTGCCGCCATGGCCTTGCCGCCATGCCCGGCACCGATCACCGTGTAATTGACGTTTTGGGACATAGGGCGATCACCTCGCTTCGGGACGGGTCGTCCAACTCAGGCAGTGAGCAACAGAATCTGGGAAGTAGCGCCGCCAAATTCTATAGTAATAGAGCTCTTCTTTGGAGCGCAGCGTCAGACCGGTGGGGAGATGGCGCTCGCGCTCGAACTCTCTCTCGGAGATCTCGCGCTCGGCTAGGCGCTCAACGACGAGAGCTGAGCCGGCCCCGCGCGAGAATTTCTCTTTCTGGCGCCACAGAATCTCGGTGGGGAGCAGGCCCTCAAATGCCTTGCGCAGGATCCATTTTTCGACGCCGTCGCGGTGCTTGAGCGTCGGAGGGATCGCCAGCGCTCTCTTCACCAAGGCCAAATCAAGATAGGGTTCGCGGCCTTCGATGCCGTGGGCCATCGTCATTCTGTCTACTCGTTGAAGATTGGAGTTATGCAGCTTGCTCGTGATCGTCACCAGCTCGCGGTGCAGCGCATCCTCCGAGTCAATGCTCTTCAGATAGTGATAGCCCCCGAAGAGCTCGTCTGCGCCCTCACCCAGGAGCACGACCTTGACAAAGTCCTTGGCAAGCCGAGCCACGAAATAATTGGCGATCGCGCTGCGCACCAGGGCAAAATCGAAAGATTCCAAATGATAGATCACTGTGGGCAGCACGCGGCTCATCTCAGCTTCTGTGTAGAGATATTCATGGTGCACCGTGCCCAGGTACTGTGCGACTTTCCGAGCGTAGAGGGGATCGTGGCCCTGGGGCATGCCCACGGAGAACGAGTGCAGATTGGGAATCTTCTCCTTCATCAGGGCAGCGATGAGACTGCTGTCAAGCCCGCCGCTCAAGAAGACCCCGACCGGCACATCCGAGATCAGGCGCTTCTCTACAGCAGCGATGAGAGAGTCTTGCAGCAGCCCTTCCCAGTTCTGGCCCTCCCTCTGTCTGCAGCACCCCTCTGCCGTACTCTGTGGGTGGGGTGAGGAGCTAGTGGACAGATCCTCAAGATCGAAATACTTCTTCCAGCCCAGCTTGCTATGGAACCAATGGCCGGGCGGGAACTCTACAACGTCTGTAGTAATCGGCAAGAGCGCCTTTATCTCTGAAGCAAAGTAGAGCCACCCGCCCACCAGAGCGTAATAGAGGGGCTTGACTCCCAAGGGATCGCGCGCCAAGAAGATCTCGTCGCCGTCTCGAAGGGCAAACGCGAACATCCCATCGAAGAACTGCACGCACTCTGGACCATGCTCCTCGTAGCTGTGCACGATGACTTCGGTGTCGGTGCGCGTGCGCCACCGATGTCGGGAGCCCAGCGCAGCTCGCACTTTTTGGAAGTTATAGATCTCCCCGTTGTAGACGATCTGTAGAGAGCCATCCTCGTTGGCGATGGGCTGGTGTCCGCCGGGCACATCAATAATAGAGAGTCTGGTGTGCCCGAGCGCACCGCGGTCATCCTGCCAAATCCCGGAGTCGTCCGGGCCGCGATGGCGCACCCGTTCGAGCATCACGTCCACCGAGACTGGGGGCTTGGTTGAGGACCGTTCGAGCGCATAGTACCCAGCAATGCCGCACATAGAAGGCTCTCTCCCTCAAACGGCGATGCCCAGCCGCGCCAGACGCTCCGCCTCGCTCAGGGGCTTGCCCGTCTGGGGGTCTACGGCGAGACACATCCCCTCAATAATACGGGTGACGATCTGACCCTTGGCGATGGGGCTGCCCTTCAAGTGCGGCGCATCGAGAATCCCTTCAGTGACCGCACGAGCGAGCGTCGCCGGATCAGTCCAGGGATCGGGCACCTCGGGCCCGGCAAGCTTCTTGATCGCTTCTAAAGTGACGCGCGCTTCGCGCACAAGCTCGTTCTTTCTCCGCTGGATTTGGGGATCGGCTGCCATATCCGGCGCGCCGCGCAGGGCGTTCTCTATGGCGCGACGGGCGATCTTAACGCTCTCGATCAGCTCCTTGGCCGTCGTGGCATGATGCGCTTCCGTGGCCCCAACGACGTGCACGATATGAGGCTGGATCGCCATCTGCAAGTACACCGAAGCTGCCAGATGCCCGCGGGCCGCGTCCGGATCGAGGGGATAGCTGAGCAGCCCCGTGCGCGATTGCCGATAGACTCGAAAATTCTTATCAGCTAGGGCTTCCGACAGCTCGATGCACGCCAAGATCTTCGCGAGATCCATGCGATCCGACAGCCCCGCCGGGCTGTTGAACATATACTGGGCGATATAGTCCTTCACGCCCATCGCCTTGGCGTTGTATGCTGAGAGAAAGCTCGTGACGACATAGATGACATCTGGAGCATCGCGCATCCCCCAGTGATGAGGCTCATTGACTTCGACGGGGATATTGCGCTCGCCATGCCAGCGCATCAGCTCTTGATGCACCCGAATAGATTCTTCCAAGCCCAACGGCCCCCGCCGATCTAATTGATTGAACCAGAAGATCGAAGTGGCGCACCACGCGTTGTTGAACGTCTCGAGGTACATCTGGGCGAGCTTCAGGTGATCGTCTGTTCCCGAATACGCTCGCATGAGGGGATAGTTCCCACAGCGGCTGGCTTGATATAGAGCGCGATACTCTTCAGGGGTGCGCACGGGGACGCCTCCGGCGCCCTTGCGCCGCGGGTCTTGGCGTTCCGGGTGAAAGAAGTTCTCTTGGGCGTCTTGGTCTATGCCCAGCGAGATGACATCGAGCACGCGGGCGTGCGCGATCTCGCGAATCCCCTCGATCGTCTCCTCGACCGTCGGGCGCCCATAGTGATGGCGAATCAAGGGGAAGGGCTTCTTCCACGCCAGACGCTCTCCAAACGTCTGGGGAAAATCTTTTTCAGTTGTGCCTTGCCACAGCTCGCCCTTGAGATACGCGATCACTTCGTCCAGCGGCTCCTCGCCGGAGAAACATCTCTCGAAGAACCCCAATTGACGAGCTGTCGCAGCGAGCGGCGGCGTGCCCCCGAAGACGAAGCGTCGCTGCTCTAAGCGAGCTTGCCGCACAGACTCTATAAATCTCTTGAGTAGCGCCTCTCCTGTCTCCGGAGTGAGCCTGTAGCTGACAGCGACCAGGTCGGGGTTATGCTGACGAATGCTATCGAGAAAGCGTTCGATGGGGACGGCCGGGCCGAGATAGATCGTGCGCCAGCCCACCTCTTCGGCGAGTCGCAAGAAGCTCGCCACGCCCGCGACGTGGGCGTCCTCCCCCAAGGCACCAGCCAGCACCGTGCGCATGGACAAGCACCTCCCTCTAAAAGATCTTGAGAGATCAGATCTTGGCCGGAGGGCCGCCGTCACAGAAGAGAAGACTCCCCCATCTCAGGGGCGGACAAGAATGGTCGGGATGGCGGGATTTGAACCCGCGACCCCACGCACCCCAAGCGTGTGCGCTACCAGGCTGCGCCACATCCCGATCCTTCTCTACACTATAGCAGAGAGAGCCTCTCCTCGCAAGGCACGGAACAGAATTTGCGCGGCCCATCCCGCTCGCTTTATAATGTACACGCTCTCAGCTATGGTGAGGGGTGATGGCTATTCGAGGGCCGTTCTTGCTCAACGACCGCACTATTAAACAGATGGTGCGCAAGCCGCAGCCCGGCATCTTTCTGCTTCATACGGTACAAGGGGGGCAGCCGCGGTTTCTCGGGCGCGACGACAGAGACGTGCGCGATAAACTCTTAAAATGGCTCGGCCGAAGCTATAGATACTTTCAGTTCGACTACTGCGAGACACCCGAAGAGGCGTTTCGCCGGCAGTGCGAACTGTACCATCAGCTCAAGCAGAACCTAGACAACACGCGCCACCCCGAACGTCCCGACGGCACGGAGTGGCGCTGCCCACTGTGCGATATTTATTCGTAACCTAACCCCAACTCCTTCCCTTTAGGGGAGGGGCCGGGGGAAGGGTTATGGCTCCCTCGGCGGCTGCGGCGGCGTGAACGTCACCGGCGGGACAACCTTGGCCTCCGGCGGCACCTCGTAATACGCCGCGACCTCAAAGCCATAGAGCTGCGCCAAGAAGTTATTGGGGAATCTACGAATGTTCGCGTTGTAGCTCTGCACAGCTTCGTTATATCGCTGGCGCTCAACGGCCAGACGATTCTCCGTGCCCGCCAGCTCGTCCATCAGCCTGATGAACGTAGCATCGGACTTGAGCGTCGGGTAATTTTCGACGATCACTAAGAGCCTGGCCAAGGCGCTCCCAAGCTCATTAGCTGCCGCGATCTTGTCAGAGATCTGCACGGCGCTGCCGTACTTGGTGCGCGCCTCGGCGATCTCGCGAAAGATCGTGAGCTCTTGCCCGGCAAAGCCCTTCACCGTTTCGACCAAGTTGGGGATTAAGTCGTTCCGGCGCTGGAGCTGATTGTCCACCTGGGCCCATCGCTGTCTGATCTCTTCTTGTTGTGTGACAAATTGATTGTACGTTCCCGCAAAGAGCGAGTACGCGACAACCCCTAAGACGACCAGCACGCCGAGTGTGATCCACAGACCTTTGCGCATGTGATCTCCTCCTTCTTAGCTCTGATTTCTGAATCTCTGACTGCTGATTTGTCGTTCTCACCATCCTCGTCCGGCGCCTCCGCCGCCGGTACGCCCACCGCCGAAGCCGCCAAAGCCGCCACGACTGAATCCTCCGCCAAACCCGCCGACACGCCCGGTGCTCCCGCTCCCAGAGCCCATGCCGGCCATCCACACCCACCACGGGATCGTCGAAGTCCGGCGCGTGCGCCGCGCGCCTCGCATGATGAGACTGACAATGAAAAAGATCACTATAAGCGCGACGACCAGCGAGATCGGTGAGACGGTATCACCGGGCAGACGATCTGGATCAATTGGAGCCTCGCCGGTCAATTCCACCCCTGCGTCCTTGGCGATCACGAGAGCGACCGCCCAGACGCCCTTATAGATCCCCTCGTCGAGATGCCCTTGGCGAAATTCCGGGAGCACAAACTCGTCTAAGATCGCGCCGACCTTGCCGTCAGGAAGAATCCCTTCTAAGCCATAGCCCGTCAGGATTCTCACCCGGCGGTCTTCGGTCGCCACAAAGAAGAGCGCGCCGTTGTCTTTGCCCGCCTGCCCGATCTTCCACCTGTCAAAGACCTTCAGGGCGTACTGAAAGTCATCAGAGGGCTTGGTCGTCTTCACTGTCAAGACAGCGATCTGGGCCGTCGTCTTCTGCTCAAGCTCTTGCAGCAATGCCGTGAGCTTCTCTTGCATCTGCGGGCTGAGTATCTGCGCATAATCCGAGACGTACCCCTGGAACTCAGGGACCTCCTGAGCGAGAGCACCTAGAGAGATCATACACAGCAACGCCAAGATTTTCTGAGTCATCGGGGCTCTCTCAAGAGAGTATCAGCGCACGCGGCTAACTGTTCGAGGTCTGCTACATAGCGGTCGAAGAGCGCTTGGGCGCCGGACTTGTCGAGACGCAGCATGCCCAGGCGCAGGCTGTGCACATCTCGCATCGCTTCTAAAGAGATGCCGAACGCTTCTTCGGCTTGCACCAAGATCTCCAAGAGCTCATGGGCGGGCTGAAGTCCCTTGAGGCGCAGCAGATGTCTCGTAATGATGAGAAACGACTTGAGCGAGCTGACCATCAGCTCCTCAAGGGCTTCGACGCGTCCGCCGGTCTCCAAGTAAGCACGGCGAAGAGTGAGCAGCTTGCCCTTGAGCTCTTCTTCGCACTGTACCCTCACATTGTGGGGCGATATGTGGAGTTCGAGCAGGATGTCCTTCCCCGCAAGCAGGCGATGCTGCTCTTGCATATCCGAAAATTCTATAGGGAAGACATCAAGAGAAGACTGCAAAAACCCTGGGTCGACGAAGAGCGGCGTGGCGATCTTCTGCCGGTGCCATGCTCTGATGAGGGGCATGGCCTTGCGCAGGGCTTCAGGGGTGACGCTCTTCAGAACGACGAGAAAATTGAGGTCGGAGCGATCGGGCACAAAGTCCGCTCCGGCGGCGCTCCCGTAGAGAATAAGCGAGACGAGATCGTCACCGTAGAGCGTTTGGATCTCATGGGTGAACTTCTCAATGATCTGCTCCGTCTTGGCGTCGAGTTTCCTCATAGCGAAAAGTATTGTAACGTACAGGGAGGGGGTTTGAAAAATCGGGCTTGCACATCCCCCTGTCTCTGGGTAATCTGACTTATATCTCGTGAAGGGGGATTGGTATGCGACCGAAAGTCTCGATCATCGGGGCTGGAGCCACCGGCGCTACGATGGCCCAACGGCTTGTCGAGAAGAACCTCTGTGATGTCGTCATGCTCGATATTCCAGAGCGCCTCAACCCCACCAAGGGCAAAGCCTTGGATATGCTCCAAGCCGGCCCGCTCGTGGGCTTCAGCTCCTCGGTCATCGGCACGAGCGATTACAAAGATACGGCCAATTCACAGATCGTCGTCATCACTGCTGGGATTCCGCGAAAGCCCGGGATGACCCGCGAAGATCTGATTAATACGAACACCAAGATCGTCAGAAGCTGCGCCGAACAAGCCGCCAAGCACTCGCCACACGCTGTTCTCATAATCTTCAGCAACCCCCTAGATGCGATGGTCTACGTCGCCCATAGGGTGACGCAGTTCCCTCGAGAGCGCGTGATTGGCCAGGGCGGAGCGCTGGATTCGGCGCGCTGGAGGACATTTATCGCGATGGAGCTAGGGGTCTCGGCCGAAGACGTGCAGGGGCTTGTGCTGGGTGGCCACACCGACGTGGGAATGGTCCCGCTCCCCAGATATTCGAGCGTCGCTGGGATTCCTATTACAGACTTGCTCAGCCCGGCTCAGATTGAAAAGCTCATAGATCGAGCGCGCAAGGGCGGCACCGAGATCGTCCAGCTCTTGGGCGAGGGCAGCGCGTACTACGCGCCTTCCGCGGCCGTCATCGAGATGGTCGAGAGCATTCTCTTAGATAAAAAGCGCATCATTCCCAGTTCGGTGCTCTTGCAGGGCGAGTACGGACTGAGAGATATCTTCTTAGGCGTCCCGGTGGTGCTTGGGGCGCGCGGCGCGGAGAAGATAATAGAGCTGCAGCTCACTCACGACGAGCTGGCTCAGCTTCAGAAAGCTGCGGAGATCGTGCGGGAGACGTGCAGCAAAGTGCAGCTATAGCGTGTCAACAAGGGGGTGAAGATGATGCTCTCGCGCAGGGCATTTCTCAGCTCGTCTCTGGCGCTGACGGGGTTAGCTGTGCTCGGAGGCTGTCGCCATATAGTAGACATCGGCTCGCCGCTGCTCAGCTTCCATCAAGGGCAGGCGAGCTGTGGTGCGGGCACCGATGACGCCCAAGTCCAAGCCGGTCCTGGCGTTATCAGGTTCTCCGGCCGGATGACCATGCCCGATCCGTGTCATCAGCTCGACGCGATGTTAGAGACCAAGAACTCGGAGCTGATCGTGCACATCTCAGCGCTCGCCCCAAAGCCGTCGGAGAGCTTCTGCGTCAAGTGCATTGGGCAGGCACCCTATGACGGCGAGATCGTCAGCGTGCGTCCAGGGCAGTACACGGTCAAGATTCGTCACGACGGGCGGGAGATCAAGCAAGCTCGTGTCAGGGTCTCTTAGCGCAGTTTACAGCAACACGTGGCGCTTAAATTCTACCCGCCGAATATAGCCGTTCTCTAACGCCTCGCGGATGCGCCCCGGCCCGTAGGTCAGATAGATCGTGGGAAAGCCGATGAACTCTTCGTTTCGTCGGAAAGTCTTCAAGAGAACATGCCCACCCGTGCTCAGGATGAGCGTCTCGCTTCTCTCTGGGATGCCGAGCCATTCGGCCTGGGCGTCCACATGCTTGGGCGCGTAGCTTTTCCATACTCCCCCGCCCAGATGGGGAATCTGCGGGGCCGTCGTCGTGGCGAGGATCACCAACGGCATCGTCGGGATAACTTCCAGCCGTCTCATAGCATCGAAGATCTCTTCGGCGCGAATGCGCTTCTCGATCGTGGGCGCGTACTCGAAGACAAAGTGACCCCCTTCAAAGCGCACATGACGACGCTTCTTCTTCTCGTCAATCCCTTCGATGAGAAACGTGTCTTTGATATACTTCTCTTCGGGCACGGGCATCTCCCAGAAGGGGAACCCTTCTCTGTAGAGGGCTTCTAAGACATCGGCGGTCTTGGGCTGCAGCACGCGAGAATACGCAACTTCGGGGATGACGTCTATGCCCAGCAGCGCTAAAAATTCCTGACGGATCTTGAGCAGTTTTTCGCTCACGTCGCCAGGGCCGGAGTGCTTTCGTAAGATCGCTTCTATGTGATCGAACCGCTCGCGAAATGCTTCCAAGTTCTCTTCTGGGGCGCTCTTGATGCGGTTCTGCCCATCTTTGACCAAGACGCTCGGATCGTAAAAGAATCCGTCTTGCAAGCTGGGGATGATCTCCGGGTCGAGCACTTTGGGGTTAACGATGCCAAATTGCACCGTATACGCTTTCGGCGTATCTGTGCGCGGAATATAGTTATCATAGGCGCAATTGATGACAGAGTCGCGCCGCAGCCCAGCCTTATCGGCGATCTTGGGGAGAACATAGTTGCCAAAGACCTCATCGAAGGGGAGATTTGGGGTCAGGTGCGAGAACGTCGAGATCAGCTCTGTGTGATTATAAAGAGCGTAGATATGGGGGAACCGTCGCGAGCGATCTCGATTGTCTCGGAGAACGCTCGCGTTCTCACTGATGATCGCCTGCACGTCAACGCAGTCCATGACGCCTTGAACAGCTTGTGGGCATCCCATAGTGACAAGACTAGCACAGAGAAGGGAATCCGGCAAGGTGCTCGATCTGTAATGGGTCAAGAGATTGTTACCAGTGCCCAAGATCCAAGCCGCAACTCCACCCTGCCGTTGTCCCCGTTGCGCTCTACCCCCGAAGCGTTTTGGTGCAACCGCTTTCTGAGAAAAAATGCTACACCAAGACGCTTCGCCTCCCCCTGGTAATGATCTCGTGGCGCAGGGACCCGGTCGCCTTGACAAGTCTTATAGGGGGTGCTAAACTATCCGTGTCATAGGGGAGCTCGGGAAACCGGGCTGAGAGGGTCCCTAATTCGGGGCCGACCCTTCGAACCTGATCCGGATAATACCGGCGTAGGGAGCTTTCAGCACTCCTCCCGAGATCTCTCCCAAGGAACTCTAAAGGAGGGATCTATCATGCTGCGTCGTGCAGCGCTCTGCACGCTGCTCATCGGGTTGGGGCTGGCCGTGAGCACTTCTTTCTCTGTGGCTCAGGCCGGCGAAGGCGCCAAGCTCGTCGTCTACGTCTATGACAGTTTTGTCGCGTGGGGACCGGCGAAGTTCATCAAGACCGAGTTCGAGAAGCGCAACCCCGGCGTCGAAGTCGAGTTCGTTGCGACCGGGCCAAGCCGCGCCATGCTCGCTCGGCTCGTCCAAGAGACTCAGTCGGGCGGCACCCCAGCGGACGTCTTCCTCGGCGAGATCAACGACGTCCCCAAAGCCAAACAGTTTGGGCTCTTCGCGCCCCTGAACGAAAGCGATATCCCCAACTTACAGACCGTCTCCAAAGCGCTTTTGTTTGACCCTGAGCGCACACTCATCCCCTATGAGCATGGGTTTATCACGCTCGTCTACGACAGCCAAAAGCTCACGCCCGAAGAGCTGCCTAAGACGTTCGCTGAGCTCACCAAGCCTCAGTATCAGAAGAAACTGATCATCCAAGACGCACGCACGTCGAGCGTTGGGCACGCCTTCTTGCTCTGGACGATCTATAACTACGGGAACTTAGGGTATTTGGACTATTGGAAGCAGCTTCTGCCCACGATCTTGACGATTCAGCCCGGTTGGAGCGCGGCGTATAAGCTCTTCACCAAGGGCGAAGCCCCCATGGTCGTCAGCTTCTCCACCGATGCGTGCTTCGACGCGCGCTACAAGCCGCTCTTGCCCAATTCGCAGGGCTACCGCACGATCTTTGGCGCTGGGATCGTGAAGACTACAGACAACCCCAAGCTCTCTCGAGCGTTCTTGGATTTCTTGCTCTCGGTCGAAGTGCAAGAGAAGCTGCCCAGCACCGAAGTGATGTTCCCGGCAAACTCCCAAGCGAGGCTTCCCAAAGAGTGGGAGACCTGTGCGGTCATCCCATCGAGGCCGGTGATGCTGCCGTTGGATCTAGTAGCGGAGAACGATGACCGCTGGCTCGACGAGTGGGCCAGGCTCGTCGTCACAGGACGGTAAGAAGCGTGAAAGTCTTTGTGACCTCTCCCCCACCCCAACCCCCTTCCCCTCTCCCTTGGAGGGGAGAGGGGCTGGGGGTGAGGGTGAAGGGGACTGGGTGGGTAGGTCTCCTCCTCCCTGTGCTCTTCTTAGTCGTCTTCTTCTATGTCCCCGTAGCGAACTTGCTCCGCGAGGGCCTCACCCGCGATGGGAGCTTTTCGCTGGAGTTCATGAGAAGGATTCTCACAGATGACTACTTTCAGCATGTCATTCTCTTCACGCTCTGGCAGGCGCTCTTAAGCACCGTGGCGAGCATCGTTCTGGGGCTGCCTCTCGCGTATATCCTCACGCACTATGACTTCCCGCTCAAACGAGTGATTCGCTCGTTGACCATCGTGCCGTTTGTGCTGCCGGCGATCACGGTCGCTTTAGGGTTTGCGTTGCTCTTCGGGCGCAACGGGTATCTCAATCAGGTCTTGATGCATCTCTTTGGGCTGAGCGAGCCCCCTCTGCCCATTATGTATTCTGTGGCTGGGATCGTCCTGGCCCATGCGTTCTACAACGCGCCGATCATCACGCGCACGGTGCACGCGGCATGGGAGCGGCTCGACCCGCGCTATGAAGAGAGCGCCCGCGCGTTAGGCGCTTCGCCCTGGTATGTCTTTAAAGACGTCACTCTCCCAATGATCTTGCCCGGCCTGCTCAGCGGGGCTGCTCTTGTTTTTATCTTCTGTTTTCTCAGTTTTCCCATTGTGCTCTCTGTCGGCGGCGGACGATTCTCGACGATCGAGGTCGAGATCTACATACGCGTCGTCACCCAGCTCGATCCCCAGTTGGTCAACTATAAGATCGGGGCGGCCTTGGCCCTGGTGGGGCTCGTGCTCTCGCTGGGAATGACGTATATCTATCTGCGCGTGCAGGGAAGCTTCGCCCGACAGACGGAGCAGCTCCGCCCACGCCCCACGGCGCCGCTCTTCGTCGGGTTGAGAGACTTCGTGCGCCCGACAAAGATCTTCCTCTGGCTCTATGTGCTCTTCACTCTGTTGGTCTTCGTCGGCCCGGTGGGGGCGATCGTCGCGGACTCGCTCTGGGAGGATGGACGCTGGACCCTGCGCTGGTACTCGTATATCTTCACCCCGGACTACGAAGCGCTCTTAGGGGACTCCCCGTTACGTGCGATTCTGAACAGCATTGGCTTTGGGCTTGGGGCGACAGCTCTTGCCGTGCCCTTGGGGCTGATCTTCGCTTCCGTGATCGTGCGAGGGCGCTGGGGAGGGCGGAGGCTCCTGGACACGCTGTTGATGGCCCCTGTGGCGACTTCTTCTATTGTTCTGGCGTTTGCGCTGCTGCGGACGTTCAACGCGCCGCCGTTCCGCATGGTCGGCACGGCGTATGCTGTGATCATCGCGCACGCGGTGATTATCTTTCCGTTTGTAGTCCGGGCGCTTGTGCCGGTCTTGGAGGGTCTCGATCTGAAGGTGGTCGAGATGGCGAGGAGCTTAGGCGCGTCGCGCCTGCGGGCGCTGCGCGAGATCGAGCTGCCCTTGGTCGCTAGAGGGCTGATCGCTGGAGCGGTCTTTGCGTTCGCCCTCAGCTTGGGCGAGATGAGCGCGACGCTGATGCTTGCTCGACCGGGACTGAATACTATGCCCGTGGCGGTCTATCGCTTTTTGAGTCAGCACTCCCTGGGCGCGCCCAGCGCCATGAGCACGGTGATGATTCTTGTGTCGGCGCTGGCGTTTGTTGCGCTGGAGCGCTTGGGGGAGAGGGCCCTCAAATTATAAGAGTATGCGTATCACGCTCAGAGATATTACGAAGCGTTTCGGGGCGACGGTCGCTTTGGAGAGCATCTCTCTAGAGGTAGGCGACGGTGAGCTGATAGCGCTGGTCGGCCCGAGCGGCTGCGGCAAGACTACGATACTGAGACTGATCGCGGGCTTTGAGACTCCCGACTCGGGGGATATTCTCTTTGACGGGCAGAGCGTGCTGGGGGTGCCCCCGGAGCGGCGCAAGGTCGGACTGGTCTTTCAGAACTATGCGCTCTTCCCGCACATGAACGTCTTCCAGAACGTCGCGTACGGGCTGAAGTTTGCAAAGGGAGGGGGGGGAAGGGCTGAGCGCGTGCACGAGCTGCTCGATCTTGTCGGTTTGAAAGGGCTAGAAAAGCGTATGCCTTCAGAGCTCTCGGCGGGGCAGCAGCAGCGAGTCGCCCTGGCGCGCGCCTTAGCTCCTCACCCACAAGTGCTCTTGCTCGATGAGCCTCTCAGCGCTCTGGATGCCAAGCTCCGCGAGCGCCTCCGCCTCGAGATCAAAAAGATTCAGAGGGCGCTGAAGATCACGACCATATACGTGACCCATGACCAAGAAGAAGCCTTAGCGGTCGCTGATAGAGTGGCGGTCATGAGCGTCGCTCGCCTCGAGCAAGTCGGGTCCCCTCAAGAAGTCTACCACGCTCCGGCCACGGACTTCGTAGCGCAGTTTATTGGTCAAGGCAATCTGCTCAGGGGGCATATCGTGCACAGCGAGGGAGAGACTATAATACTTGCAGTCGGAGGCACCCGTATCCGTGCTCATACGAGAGAGAGCATTCCGCCAGATTCTGCGATTACAGCGTTGGTGCGTCCGGAGCGCATCCGGCTCAACGAGCCTGCAGAAAACGTTCTGATGGGAACGGTTCGAGGGAAGGAGTTCGCTGGGGACGCCTGGCACATCCACGTTGAGACCCCCGCTGGAGTTGTGGTCGTGAAGATGGGCAAGAATACGGTTGTCGAGGGGGATGTCGTGCAGGTGGGGTTTTCCGCGTCCGATGTCTATATTCTTACCGATCGAAGATCGCCACCCACACCGTGACCAGGATCGTCACCGCGACAAAAACCCAGACGTTTAAGAACCAGACAGCCGCGACGACGCTGTAGATAAACCCGCGTCGTCCCAGGGTATAGCCGTCGCTGCCGCGCATGAAGAGATCTGTCAAATATTTCGAGGGTTCAGTGCCCTCCATCTCGTGGAGCGCTGTGGGGGGAGCGCTGATGAGCACCGACAATAAATTAAAGTAGCGCAGGGCCACGAGGAAGCTGAAGAACGAGACAGCCAGGGTCAAGATGATCGTCCAGACGGGATAATCTTGGGGGCGCAGGCCGCGGCTGGGCAACTGGGGAAGCTCAACGATGGCCTCCCAGACCCCGCTGAAGCTGATGATGAAGCTGAGCAGGAGCACGCTCGCTGAGGCGAGAAACGTCACGGACATAATAATATTGCGCAACTGATGCACCACTAAGAGATGATCCCCCTCTTCGATGGCGTGCATGAGGGCTTCGGTGACTGCCTGGCGCATCCGGCCCTTGCGTGTCGCAGAGGATCTGCGACGCGACAGATAAAAATAGACAAAGTGATAGCCGTAAAAGCAGCCGAAGAACGTGAGAAGGGCGATGAGCGTCTCCAGGGAGAGGGTTTGCATAGCGATATTATTTATACAGAGTGCTTGGCGATTTGGCAAGCGCCTTGACAGGTCTCCAGCGCGAAAGTAAAATGAAGCAGTCTTGAGACTGAGCGCTGTGGGACTGAGTGGGACTGAAAGGTAGGTGCCCTTCTTGAATGCTTCCATGGTAACCCCGGCAGGGTTCGATCTGACAGAGCCAGACAGAGCGAACTTCCCGGAGGTCCTGGCGATATTGCCGCTGAAGAACACCGTGGTCTTCCCCAACTCCGTGCTGCCGCTCACCGTGGGGCGCGAGAGCTCGGTCAAGCTCGTCGAAGAGGCGCTCGCCAGCACGAAGATCATAGGGGTGCTGACACAGCGGGACCCTACCGTCGAGCATCCCACCCCCAACGATGTCTATTCCGTCGGGACGATCTGCAGGATCGCTCGGGTGATCAAGACCCCCAATAATGCCCTTCTGCTGTGGGTGCAGGGGCTCAGCCGCTTTGCCGTCGAGATCTTTACCCAAGAGACGCCGTATTTGGCGGCCAAGGTGCGGCCCTTGGACTCCATCCTTGAGGAGGACATCGAGA
>JBBISQ010000027.1:0-20440 GCA_037441155.1 Candidatus Fraserbacteria bacterium | reverse complement strand
CCCCTGGATGGAAATCCCCTGGAAATCAGATGAAAATCTCATGGAAAAGCCGAAAATTTGCTTAGGGTGGCGCTTTCAGCCCGCTCCCCGTCAGGGGAATGACAAGGAGAGGGCCTTGACCTACCCCCCTGGCCCCCTTCACCCTCACCCCTATCCCCTCTCCCCTCCAAGGGAGAGGGGAGCACAGGGGTGAGGGAGGAGAGGTCTTCAGCACCCCAGCGACGGCGACGGCTGAGGTCGGCTCGACGTAGAGCCCCTGATGCGCCAGCTCGCGCTGCGCGGCAAGAATCTCGCCCTCGCTGACGGTGACGACGCTGCCGCCCGTCTCACGGATCGCTCTCATGATCGCCTTCCAGCGCACAGGGCGGCGAATGCGAATCCCCTCGGCAATCGTCTCACCACAAGAGATATCAGGCAGCTCCGTGAGATTTTCTTTAAAGATTTTGTACAGCGGGGCACACGCTTCAGACTGCACGGCGTGCAGTGCGGGTATTCTCTCAATAAGCCCAGCTTCGAGCAACTCGCGAAAGCCGTAATAAGCCCCTAAGAGAAGCGTGCCGTGGCCCGTGGGGAAGAGCATCGCGTCGGGAGCACGTCCGTCTAATTGCTCCCACAGCTCATAGGCGATCGTCTTCGTCCCTTCTAAGATCAGAGGGTTATAGACATGGCTCGCATAGTAAGACTCTTTTGCGGCGTGCTGCGCGGCGAGCGAGGCGTTCTCGCGCGGCCCCTCGACGGGGATCAGCTCGGCGCCATAGGCGCGAATTTGGGTCAGTTTTGCCGGCGATGCCTGCGCCGGCACAAAAATTCTGCACCGAATCTGGGCTCGCGCGCAATAGGCTGCTAAGCTCGCCGCCGCGTTGCCCGATGAGTCCTCAACGACGGTTTGCGCGCCCAGCTCTTTCAAGAAACTGACGAGCACCGTCGTCCCGCGATCTTTAAAAGAACCCGTCGGTGCGAGAAATTCCAGCTTGGCTAAGAATTCGATCCCGTGCGCTTGCGCTGAGACGAGCGGCGTCCAGCCCTCCCCCAGCGAGATAATATGCTCTGTGCTGAGAGCAGGCAGCATGGCGCGGTAGCGCCACAACGTAGAGACTCGCGTGTCAATCTCGTCTCTCTGAAAGCGCGGTCTCTCTATCAGTTCAAAGACGCCACCGCACTCGCAGCGCCACCGGCGCGTCGTCACGGGAAGTTCTTGGCCGCACTCGACGCAGAAAAAGCTCATCAGAAGCGATTTTC
This sequence comes from Candidatus Fraserbacteria bacterium, assembly GCA_037441155.1. Taxonomy (GTDB): domain Bacteria; phylum Bipolaricaulota; class Bipolaricaulia; order RBG-16-55-9; family DRXL01; genus JANXCC01. The sequence goes on along the minus strand of JBBISQ010000027.1, from coordinate 19,201 downwards.
GCTGTCTCCCCACAGCGTCTGCAAGTACGCGATCTGCCCCCAGTGATAAGCCATATGGGGCATGGGGCTTGTGATCAAATCTTTTATAGAGCGCTCCTCCCCCCAGGGCATGGTGCGCTTCTCATGGAAGTGCGCTGGGTCAATGGCGCGAATCGTCCGAATCAGCTCGGCCTTGGACTGCTCGAAGAATGTGAGGGCTTCTTCATACGTTGTGGGCTCGCTCGTCTGCGCGGGCGATTCCCCTTGCAACAGTGCTGCGAAGAAAGAATTGGCCATCCCCAGATGGGCGAGGATCTCTCGGGGGGATTTCCCCGTGGGCATGGGCTTCCAATTCTCTCTCTCCTTGGGCACGGCCCGCGCGGCCTTGAGCAACAGCTCCGAGATCCTCTCGATGCGCTTGATCTCCACCTCGCGCAAGTCCATACGGATCAGCTCCTTAGAGTGTTATGCTCACTATACGCCATAGTTCTTGATCCGTCAATTTGACGGGGCACAGATTTTTCTCTAAAGTACCGCTCATCGAGCTATGAACGATCTCATCGCGCTCGCGATATTTATCATCACTTATGCGATCATCGCAATTCAGAAGATCCCGAAGGTACACATCAGTCGTGCCGCCGGGGCGCTCATCGGTGCTGTCGCGATGGCGCTCTTTGGCGTGCTCACCCCTTACGAAGCCTATAATGCGATTGATCTGGACACGATCGTCTTTTTACTGGGCATGATGATCTTGGTGGCGCACTTGGAGATCGCGGGTTTCTTTGAGCTGCTGGAGCTGTGGATTCTCAAGCGTGCGCGCACGCCCCGTGGGCTGCTCGTCTTAGTCATCGCGTCGAGCGGGCTGCTCTCCCCGCTCTTCATGAACGACACGATCTGTCTGATGTTCACGCCAGTACTCGTGCGCCTGGTACAACGCCTGAAGCTCGATCCGGTGCCATATCTGTTGGGCTTAGTGCTCGCAGCGAACGCCGGCAGCATGGCTACGCTCATCGGGAATCCCCAGAATATGCTGGTTGGGCTCCGCAGCGGGCTGAGCTTCGTCGAGTTTTTCATAGCGTTGGGGCCGGCAGCGTTGCTCAGCTTATTTATTATTTACTTTGGGATTCTGCTGCTCTTCAAAAAATCCCTTCAGGGTGTGCTGCCGGAGACGCCGGATCTGCCGGAGTATCACGAATTGGCTGTGCAGCGCGGGCTGCTCACCGTCAGCTTGGCAACACTTGGGCTCTTTCTAGGACTGTTGATCTTTGGAACCCCGCCCCAATGGGCGGCGATCAGTTGCGCGGCGTTGCTCTTAGTGTTGGCGAGCAACCGACCAAGACGCGCACTGCAGCACGTTGACTGGACGCTCTTGCTGCTCTTTGCCGGGCTTTTTATAGTGATGCGCGGGCTGGAAGAGACGAGTTGGCTTGATCGGGTCGTTGAGCTGACGGGGCCGTGGCTGGGCGCATCGGGGATTGTGGGCGTGCTCGCTCTCGTGGTGCTGACGGTGGTCGTGAGCAATCTTGTGAGCAACGTTCCGGCGGTGTTGTTGCTAACGCCGATCTTAGTGCGGGCGGGAGCGGGATCAGAGGGCTGGCTCGTGCTAGCGATGGCCTCGACGCTGGCAGGAAATCTAACAATTATTGGGTCCGCGGCAAATTTGATTGTGCTGGAGCTCGCGGCGCAGCGCGGGGTGCATATGAGCTTTTGGACGTATCTGAAAGTTGGGCTGCCGGTGACGATAGCAACAATCGCGCTCAGCACGCTGTGGTTGATACTTCGTTAGCTGGATCTTCCTTGCACCCCTCACTATTTATCCCTATACTGAACCAACATCGTTTGGCCCCCTCATCCCTAGCCCCTCTCCCCTCTGAGGGAGAGGGGAAGGGGGGAGGAGACCCTAAGGAGGCTTCTTCATGCCAACAGCGGGCTACTATCGCTACCCAACAATCTCCGGTGACACTGTTGTCTTTGTCAGCGAGGACGATCTCTGGACGGTCTCTGCTCACGGCGGCGTCGCCCGAAGACTCACATCAGGACTGGGCATGGCCAGCTTTCCCGCGCTCTCCCCCGACGGGAAATTGATCGCGTTCAGCGGCCGCGATGAGGGCCACACTGAAGTCTATCTCATGCCTGCCGAGGGCGGCCAACCCAAACGTCTCACTTTTCTCGGAAGTACCTCGATGGTCGTCGGCTGGAGCCCCCACGGAAAGATCCTATTTGCCAGCAACGCCGCCCAGCCTTTTCTGAACGTCTTTCAGCTTTATGCTCTCTCGCCCCACGGCGGCACTCCAGAACTGTTGCCCACCGGCCCAGCCCTGAGTATCTCGTTCGGCCCCAAGGGCGGGCGCGTCATCGGGCGAAACGCTATAGATCCCGCACGATGGAAACGCTATCGCGGCGGTACCGCCGGAGACATCTGGATCGATCCCGACGGTTCAAGCAATTGGCGCAGACTCCTCCACGTTCAGGGCAATCTCTCCCGCCCCATGTGGCTCGGCGAGCGCATCTTCTTTCTATCAGATCACGAGGGCGTGGGGAACCTCTACTCCTGCACGCCCTCCGGGCAAGAGATTACACGCCACACCGACCACGAAGACTTCTATCTCCGTCACCCCCACACCGACGGCAAACGCATCGTCTACCACGCCGGCGCCGATCTCTACGTCTACGATCCCTCTACGGATAAGCATTGGAAGATCGAAGTCGATTATCACAGCCCGAGAACGCAACGCTATCGAAAGTTCGTCGAGTCGGCCAAATATTTAGAGGACTACGCGCTCCACCCCAAAGGATATCTGTTAGCGGTCACGACGCGGGGGAAGGTCTTCACCATGGGCAATTGGGAGGGCCCGGTTGTGCAGCACGGCGAGCCCGACGGCGTGCGCCACCGTCTAGCGCGCTGGCTCAGTGACGAAAAGAGACTGATCGCCGTCTGCGACGCCGACGGCGAGGAGACTCTCGAGATCTTCTACGCCGATGGTCTGACTCCGCCAGAGCGCCTGACGGGGATCGAGTTCGGCCGCGCGGTCGAGCTGAAACCCTCTCCCAAAACTGATCAAGTCGCCCTCTCCAACCACCGCAACGAGCTAGTCTTCATAGACTTACAGACGAAGCAAGCCCGCGTGCTCGACAGAAGCCCCTATGCGCCCATCGCCGGCTTCGACTGGTCGCCCGACGGGCGCTGGATCGCGTATAGCTGTGCACTCAGCCTGCACACATCAGCGATCAAAATCTGCAAAGTTGAGACGGGCGAGCTGTTTTCGGTCACGCGCCCCGTCTTGCAGGACGTCTCGCCGACCTTCGACCCTGAAGGGAAATATCTGTATTTTCTCTCGTACCGGGAGTTCGATCCCGTCTATGACAATCTGCACTTCGACTTGGGCTTCCCGCGCGGCGTGCGGCCGTATCTCGTCACGCTGAGAAAAGATATAGCTAATCCCTTTGTGCCCGTGCCCAAGGCCCCAGAAGAGAAAGATCAGAAGTCAAACCTCTCCCCCAGCCCCTCCCCTAAAGAGGGAGGGGAGCCCCTTCCCTTGAGGGAAGGGGATGAGGTTAGATCAGGGTCGGGAGAGAAGTCACAGATTGAGCAGTCCATCGAGATTGACTTCGACGGGATCGAAGACCGCATCTTGGCATTTCCCGTGCCCGACGGGCGCTATCAGCAGATCGCGGCGATCAAGGGCAAGGTGCTGTATACGTCATTGCCCATCGAAGGCAGCTTAACTATGAACTGGTTCCAACTGACCGAGCCCCCAGCAAAAGCAACCCTCGAAGCCTATGACTTCGACTCGCTCAAAGCTGAGACGCTTATTACTGGGATCACGAATTTTAAGCTCTCCGGCGACCGCAAGACGCTCATCTATCGCGCGGGGAACAAGCTCAGGGTGCTCAAAGCCGGCGAAAAGCCCGACGAGAAGTTATCCGCCGAGCCGCCGGGCAAGAAGAGCGGCTGGGTTGACCTCAATAGAGTGAGAGTCTCGGTCGACCCGCCGGCGGAGTGGCGCCAGATGTTCAGGGAAGCTTGGAGACTGCAACGCGATCACTTCTGGAGCGAGGACATGGCCGACGTAGATTGGCAGGCTGTCTATGAGCGATATTTCCCATTGATTGACCGAATCTCGACGCGGGCTGAATTCTCAGATCTAATGTGGGAGATGCAGGGTGAGCTTGGGACATCGCACGCTTATGAGTTCGGCGGTGACTATCGCCCGGAGCCGCGCTACGACATGGGGTTCTTAGGCGCTGATCTCGTCTATGACACAAAGCTCAATCTCTGGAAGGTCGCACATATCGTCCGGGGAGACCCGTGGGATATGACCCGATCGTCCCCCTTGGCGCAGCCGGGCGTGAACATCCGCGAGGGCGATACGATCCTGGCGATCAACGGTCGGCGCGTCGGCAAAGACCTCTCCCCGTATGAACTGTTGGTCAACCAAGCCAACTGTGAGATTCTGCTCACTGTGGGCGATGCTCAGGGCGAGCACTCGCGCACCGTCTCGGTCAAGACTCTGGCGAGCGAGACGCCGGCACGCTATCGCGAGTGGGTGGAGAAGAACAGAAAATTTGTGCACGAAAAAACCAACGGGCGTGTGGGGTACGTGCACATTCCCAACATGGGGCCGCTGGGGTATTCTGAGTTTCATCGGTACTTTCTCTCGGAGATAGATCGCGAGGGCTTAATAGTAGATGTACGGTTCAACGGCGGCGGGCACGTCTCTGAGTTAATTTTGGAGAAGCTCGCGCGGAGAAGGATCGCGTATGTGAAGACGCGCTGGTTCGGGGAGCAGCCGTACCCGACAGATTCCGTTGGAGGGCCGATGGTCGCGCTCACCAACGAGTATGCCGGTTCTGATGGCGATATCTTCTCGCACAATTTCAAGCTCTTGCAGCTCGGCCCGCTCGTTGGTAAACGGACGTGGGGCGGGGTGATTGGGATCTGGGCGCGACACTCTCTCGTCGACGGCGGGATTACGACGCAGCCGGAGTTTGCGTTCTGGTTCAAGGACGTAGGCTGGAAGGTCGAAAATTACGGGACTGATCCCGATATAGAAGTCGAGTATCGTCCGCAAGATTATGGAGCTGAGAAAGATCCACAGCTCGAGCGCGCCGTGCACGAGATAGTGAAGCTCTTAGAGACCAATCCGCCGAGCAAGCCCAACTTCAGCAAGCGCCCGAGCCGGTCGCTGCCGAAGTTGCCGAGGCGATAGAATCACGGAAAGCACGGGAAGGCACGGAAAGCGCTGAAAAAGCAGCTTTCCGTGTCTCCGTGATTCAAATTTTTGCGATGATCGCCCGCAGCAGCTTCGCCAAATCGCTCTCTCGACGCTTTGTGATCTCTAAAACTTCTTCGTGGGTGAGCTTATCTTCCCCGATCCCCGCAGCCATGTTCGTTATCACCGAGATCGCCAAGACTTCCAGCCCGCAATGACGCGCTGCAATCACTTCGGGCACCGTGCTCATCCCGACTAAATCAGCTCCCCATCTTCTATACGCTTCGATCTCCGCGGGGGTCTCGTACATCGGCCCCGGCGTCACTATGTAGACGCCCTCCCGCAGCTCCAGCCCCAGACTCTGGGCGGCTTCCTTCGCCAACGCGCGGAGTCTCGCACTGTACGCGTCTAAGAGATTGGGAAATCTCGGCCCGAGCTCCGAAATATTCTCCCCACGCAAGGGATTATCTGGAATCATAGTGATGTGATCCCGAATGAGCACAAAGTCCCCAACTCTGTACTCAGCATTGATCGCCCCGGCAGCGTTCGTCAGAATGACTCTCTCTACACCCAAGAGCTTCATCACTCTGATAGGGAAGGCGATCTCGCTCATAGAGTACCCTTCGTAGAAGTGCACTCGCCCCCGCGAGACCAGCACGGGTTTTTTTTCTAAAATCCCACAGACCCACTCCCCCGCGTGCCCCACGACAGTCGGTCGGGGGAAATGGGGAATCTGCGACCACGGGAGACGCTGCTCGCGCTCTAACTTCCCTAACGCATCAGAGAGCCCCGAACCGAGCACCAGCCCGATCTTCGGGGAGGTCTTCATACGCCTCTGCAGAAAACGTGCTGCTCTTTGGAGTTTTCTCAGCTCGTCCATGCTACACCCTCGCAATCCCCAGACTGTTCTTGAGCCGGCGCAGCCCTGCGCGGATCGCCCGCGCCCGCACCTCGGCGATCCCCTTCACCTCCATGAGGTCTTTGTCGGTCGCCCGCAAGATCGCCCGCAACGACCCGAACGCGTTCACCACATCTTCGATCACCGCCATCGGTAGTCTTGGAATCTGACTCAGCACCCGATACCCCCGCGAGGGCAAGACCCGGTCGAGCATCTCCTCGCTGCTCTCGTAGCCCAAAATCTCTAAGATCTTCTCCGTGGAGAGCAGGTCCTCCGGCGGCAACCGACGGATCTCCTCGATGATCGTCTTAGGAAACTTACGATTGATCTGGAAGTCTCGCACTATCAGCTCGGCTTGCTCCTTCACCCCTACCATCAGCCATTCTAATAAGAGCTCGGTGAGCTTGCGCTCCTCCCCAAGCTCCACAAAGAGCCGCTGGATCTCTTCTTCGGTGTCGAGAATCTGCACAATGTTCTGTAAGATATTAGCAACGTGATAGGGCAAGACGCGCCCTTCCAATTCGAGCGCCATCAGCTCGTGAGCAAGCTCATTGTACGTGACACGGTATTGCTCTAAAATTCTTAAAGCTTGATTGACCCGCGCGCTCAGCACCGCAATATCTTGCAGGACGTATTTGATTGGGCCGTAGTAGATCGTCACCCTGCCCATGCGCTCCGCCGAGATCGCGATCGTCGCCACGTTGAGCTGCTTGGCCACCTTCTCGGCAGTGAGATGGCGCGTGCCGGTCTCATCAGACTCGATGGACGGATCGGGCACCAGATACGCATTGGCGTAATAGATTCTCTTCAGGTCCTCGTCGATGACGATGGCACGGTCCATCTTCGAGAGCTCGACGACGCGCTGCGGCGTGAATTCTGTATCGAGAAAGAACCCCGCCTGCACGACCTCTCGCGCCTTCTCTAAATCCGAGAGGACGATCAGCCCGCCGTTACGCATCTGGACGATGGAATTGATCGCCTCCCGCAGGGGCGTCCCCGGCGCCACCTTCTCCAAGACCTTCACAAACTCCTCGTCACGAACACCCATCAGACTCCCAACGCCTCCATCGCCTCCCGAACGGAGTGCACCGCGCAGATCTCGAGTCCCAGAGGGGGATCGAATCTTTCCCCGGCGGGGACGACCGCCCGCCCGTAGCCGAGCTTGGCCGCTTCGGCCAGGCGCTCGCGCAGCTTCCTCACCCGCCGCACCTCCCCAGAGAGCCCCACCTCCCCCACAACGACCGTCTGGCCGTCTATCGCTCTCTCTTTGAAGCTCGACACAACAGCAGCAGCTACGCCCAAGTCTATCGCAGTCTCGCGCAGTTGTAACCCGCCCGCCACGTTCACGTAGATATCTTCCCCGCTGATCTGCGCCCCTAGATGCTTCTCGATCACCGCTAACAGAAGAGCCACACGATTGAGATCGAGCCCCGTCGCCCGTCGTTGGGGGTAAGGAGAGCGCGTGAACGCCACCAGCGCTTGGATCTCGACTAAGATCGGGCGGGTCCCCTCGACCGTGGGGACGATCACCGAGCCTGGGGGCACCGGCCCGATCCGCTCTGTGAAGAACTTCGAGGGGTTGGCGATCTCTACCAAGCCCGCCTCAGTCATCTGAAAGACCCCGATCTCCTCGGTCGAGCCAAAGCGATTCTTGACAGCCCGCACAAGCCGCACATCGCTCTCCCGCCCGCCCTCAACGTAGAGCGCGATATCTACCATGTGCTCGATGGCTTTCGGCCCGGCAAACTCCCCAGACTTGGTGATGTGCCCGATCAGAAAGACCGGGATCTTCTGGGCTCGCGCGAGCTGGCTCAGCTCAAATGTCGCTTGGCCCACTTGATAGGTCGTCCCCAGCCCGGCGCTCTCCCCTGCGGGGAATACCGTCTGAATCGAATCGATAATCACAGCCGACGCTTTCGTCTGGAGCACGTGCTCGCAGATCGCTGACAGATTCTGCTCGTGAACTATGAACAGATTCTGGGCATCTGTGAGAGCGAGGCGTTCCGCGCGCAGCTTGATCTGTCCGGGGGATTCTTCGCCCGAGACGTAGAGCACCGGCCCGTGGTGAGCTAAGCGCGCCGCAACTTGCAACAAGAGCGTAGACTTTCCAATTCCCGGCTCGCCGCCCACCAGCACGACCGAGCCGGCGATCAGCCCCCCGCCGATGACCCGGTCTAATTCAGCGATCTTGGTCGGGCGGCGCTGGCTCTCTTCGAGGGGAATGGCCGCGAGCGCCTGCGGGATTGACCGAACCCCAGATTTTTTCTCAGAAGATTCTGCAAACGTATCCCACTGGCCGCACTGCGGACAGCGTCCCAGCCACTTGAGTGAAGCATAGCCGCAGTCCCGGCAGCGGTACATATTTATTATTTATTTCACTAACTCCGGGGTCTTCTCTTCCTTCTTGGAGAAGCAGATCTGGCCATCTTTAGCGTCTATAACAATAGAATCGCCCTTGACGAACTCGCCCTCTAAAATCTTATCGGAGATGGGGTTCTCGATCAGTCTCTCCAGCGTCCTCACGAGCGGGCGCGCGCCGTACTTGGGATCGTACCCCTCTTTAATCAAGAGCTCTTTCGCCCCTTCGGTGACGAGGATGTGAATGTCGCGCTCGCGCAACCTCTCGGCCAGCTCGCGCAACTTCAGCTCCGCGATCTTATAGATATTCTCCTTGGTGTGCTGATGGAAGACGATAATGTCATCAAGCCGATTGAGAAACTCCGGGCGGAAGAACTCTTTGACCTCGCTCATCACCCGGCTGCGCATCTCAGTATATGACTCTTTGGAGTCGACTTCACCCTCCGTGCCAAAGCCCAACGCCGTGCGATCGGTGATCATCTTCGACCCGATGTTGCTGGTCATAATCAAGACCGTGTTTCTGAAGTCGACACGGCGGCCCTGAGAATCTGTCAAAGCCCCGTCGTCCATCACTTGGAGCAAGATGTTGAAGACGTCTCTATGGGCTTTCTCAATCTCATCGAAGAGCACGACCGAGTAGGGTCTTCTGCGGACGGCCTCGGTCAGTTCCCCAGCTTCTTCATAGCCCACATACCCCGGCGGCGCCCCGATCAGCCGCGAGACCGAGAAACGCTCCATATACTCGGACATATCTATTCTGATGATGGCTTCTTCATCGCCGAAGAGGAATTCGGCAATCGCTTTAGCGAGTTCAGTCTTGCCCACGCCCGTCGGCCCTAAGAAGAGAAAACTCCCAATAGGGCGCTTGGGGTCTTTCACGCCCGCATAGGCCCGCCGGATCGCCCGCGCCACAGCTTTGACCGCTTCGTCTTGGTCAATGTAGCGCTTGTGGATCTCTTCTTCCATCATCAGGACGCGCTTGGACTCTTCCATCTTCATGTGGCCCACGGGCACGCCCGTCCAGCTCGAGACCATCTGGGCGATGTCGTCTTCAGTGACGACGGCCTCGTACTCCTCAAACCCCATCTTCAGCTCGCGCAGGCGCTCCTCGAGCTGGCGCTCGGCGTCGCGCAGCTGCGCTGCCCGTTCATAGTTCTGCTCGCTGACGAGCGCATTCTTTTGGGCACGGAGCTCCCGCAGTTGATCTTCGAGCTCTCGGATCTCCGGGGAGAACGAGCTCGTCTCCAAGCGCTTCTTCGCGGCGGTTTCGTCAATGAGATCTATTGCTTTATCCGGCAAGAAGTGATCGGTGATATAGCGATCGGAGAGTTTGGCCGCAGCGTAGAGGGCCCCGTCGGTGATCTTCACCCGATGGTGGGCTTCGTAGCGCGGGCGCAGCCCCTTGAGAATCTGGACCGTTGCTTCGATCTGGGGCTCCTCGACCAAGATCTTCTTGAACCGTCGCTCGAGCGCCGCGTCTTTCTCTATATATTTTCGGTATTCGTCGAGGGTCGCCGTGCCGATGCACTGGATCAGCCCGGAAGCCAGCGGGGGCTTGAGGATCGCTGAGGCGTCGATCGCCCCTTCGGCGCCGCCAGCTCCCACGACCGTGTGCAGCTCGTCTATGAAGAGAATAACATTGCCCGACTCGATCACAGCGTTGACGACGGCTTTCAAGCGCTGCTCGAACTCCCCGCGATATTTCGTCCCGGCCACGATGGCCGCCATGTCTAACTCGATGATCTCTTTGCCCAGGAGCGGGGCGGGGACGTCTCCCGAGGCGATGCGCTGGGCGAGGCCCTCGACGATGGCCGTCTTGCCCACGCCGGGTTCGCCCACGATGACCGGGTTATTCTTCTTGCGCCGCGAGAGCGTCTGGATGATGCTGGTGATCTCGCGCTCCCTTCCGATGACCGGGTCGAGCCGGCCCTCGCGGGCCTCCTCGACCAAGTTTCTGCCGTACTCGAAGTTCTTCCATCTACGGTCGTCGCGCTTGGCGCGCGAGCCCACGAGATTGGCTTGCAGGGGGGAGAGATACCGTCGGACCTTGGCGATGTCGATCCCGGCGCGCTGGAGGATCTGAGCGGCGATATTGGTGCCCTCTTCTAAGATCGCGAGCAAGAGATCTTCGGCAGCGATCAGGGTGTGGCCGTAGCGGCGGGTCTCCTCATAGGAGAGGGTGATGATGCGCTTGAGTTGGGGGGTGGGCTGGAGTTCGGCAGGGACGAAGCGTGACTGCCCCCGGCCAACCTCGCGCTCGATCTCGCGGGCCACTCGCTGATACGTGACGTTATTGGCCTCTAAGAACTTGCAGACCTCGGAGGTGCGCATCTTCGTAAAAGCCAAGAGCAGGTGCTCGGTGCCCACGTAGTCGTGGCCCCAGGCCTCGGCTTCCTTGTAAGCGATCCCGATGAGCTGTTGCGCTTCCCGCGAGAAGAGATTGTACATTTCGTGCATAGAGAACCTCCGGCGCTTACCGCCGCTTCGATTATAAGTAGCGTGGGGGGAGCTGTCAAGGATTTTCCGTCACGTTGCTAACATCGGCCTTGGGCGCAGAAGAGCACGTCGAGCTTGAGGGTCGGACGGCTCTCGTGATTGCGCAGTACGTCCCAACGGTACGCAAAAAGCCTGTGCACCTGCACAACGGGAATGACGGGGAGCGTCTCAGCGATGAGCAATTGGGCTTCGTCTTGAAGGGCTCTGCCCTCTTGAAGAGTCGGAGCACTCTCAATCCGCTGCAATAGCTCATCGAGGCGCCTCTCGAACTCCGTCGGCTGCTGCACACACGTAGGATGGAAGAGATGTAGACTCCCCCAACAGCGCCAGATCGCGCGCTGAAGCGCTAAGTCGTCGGGCAGGGAGTCTCCTAAGCCCTCTGTCAACTGCCCTGAGCCATCCCAACTCACAAATGCTGCTTCGTACCGCCCCTGCACGAGCCGGTCTGGAAAGTCTTCTCCTACAGGGATCAAGCGGGCTCTTATCCCGATCTGAGCTATGGCAGGGACGAGCAGCCGCGCCAGAGCTTCGGGGGGTATCAGTCCCGAGGCAGGAACGAGAAGCTCGAACTCCAGCTGCCCTGGGGGATTGCCCTGACCGAGAAAGTTCTGGGGGATCTCCCGCACGCCGTCGCCGTTTGTATCTCTCAACCCTAGGCTATCGAGAAGCTGCGCGGCTCTTGTAAGATCGAAGGGCGTCTGGAGGGCGCGGAATCTCTCGAGAATGCGCGGGTCTTGCCCGGAACGGCCGACAAAATACGGAGACCCAGGGCTGAGAGGACTATAGGCCTCCACTCCCAAGCCGAGCAGGGCTTCTCGGACGAGCCGCGCGCGCGGCACCGCGAAGCTGAGAGCACGACGAAATTCTGCGTATGAGAAGACGGCCCGCAAGGCCGGACGAGCAGTATCCCAATTCAGCAGAAGAAACTGCCCGCCGAAGGCCGCCTGCCCGTTCGAGATATCGTCGTTCACAACCAGCCGCCCGCTGAGCTTGTCCGACTGTAGCACAGCCAGATCGGCCGGGCGGGGATAGAAGAAGTGCGTCTCGCGCGCGCGAAATCTCTGCAGAGCCAGCTCCGGCGCCCCCGTGAGAACGGTCATCCCCATCAGATAGGGCAAGGCCGTCCCTCGAATATCTCTCTTCCAATAGTGAGGGTTGCGCGCGAAGCTCAGTCTCCCTTCTTCAAGCTTTTCTAGGCGAAACGGCCCCAGCCCGGCAATCTGATTGGGCGGCGTTTGCAGCGACCACGCCGCGTTGAATCCTCTGGGATCCCTCTCGTATCGCTGCAGTTTATGTTTCGGCAAGATGGGCACAGCCCCAATCCCCCACAGCTGCCACTGCCCGATGGGGGTCCTGCAGAGAAACCGAATCTCGAGAGCCCCCAGAACCGTGACCGTCGGCAGAGCGCCATCGGCACACCGCACGGCGTCGCGCCACGGCGTCACGATCTCCTTGGGTCTTATCAGGTGCTCGAACGTGAATCGCACGTCTTCGCTTGTGACCGGGGTCCCGTCGGAGAAGCGCAGGCCCTGACGGAGCACAAACGTCACTGCAGTCCGGCCCTCACTCTGAGTGAAGCTCAAAGCCCCAGCTGGCTCAGGGCTTTCGATCGTTCCTTCTAAAAGTCCAGCATGGATCGCCCGCGATATCTCCGCAGAAGCTCGGTCGAGGGCAACGATGGGGTTCAGGGTACGGAGCTTCCCCACCAATGCATACGAGATCCTCGGGCTCGTGACCCCAAGCTCAGTCATCTGAGCTGCGTGACACCCACTGGGAAGAGCCACCGGTGCGTACGCACAGACGATCTTGGGGGTTGCTGGCCCCTGCGCGAGCGCGTAGCCCCACCACCCCACGAGCACAAGCTTGATCAGCAACGTCCGCATCATGCCCCCCTGCTCACAGCCATTGACGATATTACCCTGTTTTTATTATAATAACAAAATCAGGAGGAGCCCATATGACCGCCAAAGAACGCTGGGAACAAGAGATCCTCCAGCCCTTCTTGCACAAAGCCCCAGAACGCAAGCAGCGATTCATCACCGTCTCCAACGAAGAGATCAAACGACTCTATACCCCCGACGATATTCAAGATCTCGACTACGAGCGCGACCTGGGATACCCCGGACTCTTCCCCTACACCCGCGGCGTCTACCCCACTATGTATCGGGGGCGGCTGTGGACGATGAGACAGTTTGCCGGCTTCGGCGGCCCCGAAGAGACCAACCGCAGATTCAAATACTTACTGGCCGAAGGCCAAACCGGCCTCTCCACCGCCTTCGATATGCCCACCTTGATGGGACTAGATTCCGATCACCCCCTGGCCGACGGCGAGGTCGGCGTCGAGGGCGTGGCCGTCGACACCCTGCGCGACTTCGAGATCCTCTTCGACGGAATCCCGCTAGATCAAGTCACGACCAGCTTCACCATCAACCCCAGCGCCCCAGTGATCTACGCGATGTATATCGCCATCGGGGATGCCCAGGGCGTCCCGCGAGAGCAGTTGCGCGGCACGATCCAAAACGACATGCTTAAAGAGTTTATCGCCCAAAAAGAGTGGGTCATCCCTCCGCGACCATCCGTAGACTTGATCGTAGACATCTTCGAGTTCGGCACGAAAGAGACGCCCAACTTCAATCTGATCAGCATTTCGGGATATCACATCCGCGAGGCGGGCTCGACGGCGATCCAAGAGCTGGCCTTCACGCTCGCCGACGGGATGGCCTATGTCGAGGCCGCCCTCAAACGGGGCCTCGATATAGATGTGTTTGCCCCGCAGCTCAGCTTCTTCTTCAATTCTCACAATTCGTTCTTTGAAGAGATCGCCAAGTTCCGGGCGGCCCGCCGCATCTGGGCAAGAGTGATGCGTGATCGCTATGGCGCCAAGAACCCCGAGAGCTGGAAGCTGCGCTTCCACACCCAGACCGCAGGGTGCTCCCTCACCGAGCAACAGCCCCTCAATAATATTATCAGGGTGACGATTCAAGCATTAGCGGCTGTGCTGGGCGGCACCCAGAGCCTACACACAAATTCTTATGATGAAGCCCTGGCACTGCCCAGCGAGGAAGCCGTCAGGATCGCCCTGCGCACCCAGCAGATCATCGCCTATGAGTCGGGGGTTGCCGACACGATTGACCCCCTGGCGGGCAGCTACTTTGTAGAAGCCCTCACCAACGAGACCGAGCGCAAGGCGTTAGAATATATCGAGAAGATCGAACAGATGGGCCACGGCTCTATTTTAGAAGGCGTCTTTGCCGGGATTGAAAACGGCTTCTTCCAGCGGGAGATCGCCCAAGCAGCCTATGAGTATCAGAAGCAAGTCGAGTCTGGGGAGCAGGTTATTGTCGGAGTGAACAAGTACGTCATGCCCCAAGACGAGCAAGTGAATATCTTACGGGTCGACCCCGAAGTCCAACGGAGACAGATCGAGCGATTGAAGAGAGTTCGGGCCGAGCGTGACAATCGAGCGGTCGAGCGGGCGTTGGAGAGGCTGGAGCAGGCTGCCCGCAAGAGGGAGAACACGATGCCGTATATTGTCGAAGCCGTGAAGGCCTACGCCAGCGTCGGGGAGATCATGGAGGTTCTGAAGAAGGTGCACGGGGCCTATCGCGAGCCAGCGATGGTGTGAGGCAATGGGGATGGAACGCCCAATCAGAGTCTTGATGGCCAAAGCGGGGCTGGACGGTCACGACCGAGGGGTCAAGGTCGTGGCGCGGGCGCTGCGCGATGCAGGCATGGAAGTGATCTACACCGGACTGCACAACACCCCGGAGCAAGTCGTCAAGACTGCCCTCCAGGAGGACGTGGACGTCATCGGGGTCAGCATTCTCTCCGGGGCGCATCTCGTGATCTTCCGCAAGATCACAGAGCTTATGAAGCAATACGGGATGGACGACGTCGTATTAGTCGGCGGGGGGATCATCCCTGATGAAGACAAGCCCTTGTTAGAGCAGATGGGAGTGAAAGGGCTCTTTGGGCCGGGGACGTCCACGCAGGAGATCATCGAGTTCATCACGAGAGAAGTCCGGAGGGTCCCACGCCGGTAATCCGTATTACATACCCGGGCGGGGGTACGCATCTATAATGGGGGAGACCGATCACGGAGGTTGGTCTGTATTCTCAAAGCGAGGTGACGTCTCCTATGCGCAATCCCGCCCTCGGGCTTGTGTTATTCATAGTGGGTCTGGCGCTCGGCACAGCGGCCCAGGCCAGCTCCAGCGTGATCTTTGTAGATTGTACCCTCCCCGTCGAAACACCCGGAAACTATAAGACCCTCACTGCTGCTCTGCAGTGGGCCCGCGAGAGCCGCCAAAAGCCCCGCTCGGAGTTTGGCGTCATCGTCGTTGCTCCCTGCACCTATCGGGAGAGCTTGACCGGGGAGAACGCCATTGACGTCAAAGGCCTCCAATGGATCTCCCGCGCCGGACGCGATAAGACCAAGATCATCGGGGCTCTTGAGATCAAAGCGAAGAACGTGCTCTTCGTCGGCTTCGATGTGGACGCCGACGGGGCCGAAGTGGCCCTTACTATCACAGAGGACTTCGTGGCCGTCTCCAATAATAAATTCCACAATGCTGCGGGAGCGGGCGTCTCCATCGCCAACGGCGCCGAGGGAGTCGTTCTCTTACGCAATGAGATCTTCAACAACGGCGGCGAGGGCGTCAAGGCCGAGGGGGCCAGCGCCAATCTCAGACTCGAAGAGAACAAGATCCGCAGCAACGGGAGCATCGGGGTCTTCATCGGGCTGGAGAGCGACCGCGCGGTCATCAGCCGCAACGAAATTATCTTAAATCGTGGCGAGGGCATCTTCGTCACCGAGAACGACGGCATCGAGATCTCCACCAACGAGCTGGCCAATAACGCTATGGACGGGATCAAATTGGACAAGGCCAACGGGGCCGTCATTCTCAAGAACAGCATAAGCGCCAGCGGCGTCTACGGCATCACCATCCAAGCGTCAGACAACAACGAAGTCCGCGAGAACGATATTGTGAATAACGGCGCTGGGGGGATCGCGATCAAAGAGGGGGAGCGATCCGCCAAGCGTAACACCGTCCAGGGCAATACGATCTCCAACAACGCCCGCGCCGGAGCCGAAGGAATATTGCTCTCCGGCGACGTCAGCGGGAACGTCTTCCTCAAGAATTCTCTGAGCTCGAACAGCTTCGGGGTCAAGCTGGTAGCCCAAGAATCGGGGCGCGCCCCCAGCAACAACACCTTCCAAGAGAACTCTATACAAGACAGCCATGAAGATGGCCTCTTCATCCAAGAGAGCGACGGACGCAATACCTTCCGATCCAATGAGATCTCTGGGAACAACGGCTATGGCATTCACCTGGCCGAGGGGGCGCGCAACGACACGTTTGTCAATAACGTGATCAAGGACAACGGCAAGATCGGGATCTTCCTAGAGAGAGCGTCGCGGCACGCGCTGCGCGAGAACCAGATTCTCTTCAACGGCGAGGCCGGGGTAGTGCTGGACGGCGCGACCAGCATCATCCTTCAGCTCAACCAGATCCGCGAGAACGAGCGCGAGGGCGTTCGTATCGTCAACGGCTCTTCGAATACTGACCTGATCGCCAACACGATCGAAGCCAACCGATGGCACGGCCTCTATGCCCAGGGGACGACGAACGTAGATGCGCGCCAGAACACGCTGGCCAGCAATTATTGGGCCGGGGCCCTCTTCACCGAGACGACCGCCGTGGGCTTCGATCACAATAAAGTCCTGCAAAACGGCCAAGGGGGCATTGACCTTGGCGCAGGCTCCAGCGAGATCGATATCGAATTCAACGATATTGTCGGCAACACCCAGTTCGGGCTGCGCCTAGCGAGCGGGCTGGACGAGACGACTATTCGGGCCGACCGCAACTGGTGGGGCGACCCCAGCGGGCCGTCGGGGGTCTTCGACGGCCGGGGAGATTCGGTTATAGGGATCCGTCTCAATCGAGATTGTACCGATGCGGGGAATAGCCCCTGCCCTATCGTCATGCCATGGCTGCTCGCCCCGACCGCCGAGCTCGTCGAGAACTCCATCACAGGGTGGATCTTCAGAAAGTTCGGCAACGGTCGGGCGGAGTTCGATGCGAGCACGACCGCGAGCATTCAGTTGCGCTTCTATAACGTGGACATCAATGCCGATGGCGTCGTCATCGTTGCCAAGTACCGCAACGGCTTCCCGCAGCAACGGAGCTTATTAGAGAATCCCGTGAAGATCGTGAGCGTTCTGGCAAGCGGCATGAGGTCTGGTGTAGCGCAGCTTGAGGTCGAGTACACCGATGCTGAGCTGAAGGGGATAGACGAGACCAAGCTCTGCCTGCTCTACCTTGACCGCGCGGCCAACGGCTGGAGGCGCTTGGAGTGCTTCGTCAAGGCTCAGGCGAACATTGTCATAGCTGAGATCCCCGTCGCGGTGCTCAACACTGCTCCACCGATCGCGCTCGCCACGGGGGCACTCAAGTGAAAAGACCAGACCGAGAGGGGCACGGCGCATCGTGCCCCTCGAAAAAAACAAAAACAGAGCTTCTACCGAGGAGGAGCGTACCAATGAACCAGTGCACGGATCAACTCCACCCAGCTGTCCGTACAGCGCCGGAGGTGTCGGCACCCACACTGCGATTTCTCGACGTGATGATGGGGGGGTTTGAGATCGAAGAGATGGAGTTCACCATCACGATTCCCGCGGACTGGCGCGATCAAGAGATCCAAGCGTTCGTCTTCTGCAAATCGGCGGGGAGGTGGGTGGAGCTTGAGGGCCGGGCGGAACGCATCGGAGAGAGACTCAAGCTGATGTTGCCGGGGGGACGTGTCGTGCACGTCGCCATCGCGCTCGTGCCGCATTCTCACACGCTGTAAATTTTATTGACAGAGCACGCGCTGGCTCCGGTCGTGCGGAGCCGGTGCGTTTTTGTATAATTATCATATGTTCGCGCTGAAGAATCTCGTGCTCGCCCTCGCGTCGGTGCTCGATTGGGCTATCACTATCTATATTTGGATCGTGATCATTCGCGCCTTGATCAGTTGGGTCCAACCCAATCCCTATAACCCGATTGTGCAGTTCTTGCATGTCGTGACTGAGCCGTTGCTCGCGCCGATCCGCTACTTCCTGATGCGGTGGATGCCCCCGGGCCTTGACCTGTCGCCGATGGTGCTGATCCTGCTGCTCGTGCTGATTCAGAGATTCTCCATCCCCACGCTCTACGAGCTGGCGATGCGCCTGCAGTGATATGCTGCACCCCGAAGAGTTCATGCGCCGTGCTCTCGAGCTAGCTGAGCGCGGCGCCGGTTGGACCAGCCCCAACCCCATGGTCGGAGCCGTCGTCGTCAAACAGAACAGCATTCTCAGCGAGGGCTGGCATGAGCAGTTCGGCGGCCCCCACGCTGAGTTCGTGGCGTTACAGCGCGCGGGAGCGCTCGCGCGCGGCGCCGATCTCTATCTCACTTTGGAGCCGTGCGTCTCAGCGCCGGGGAAGCGCAATCCCCCCTGCGCCGACGAGATCATCCGCGCGGGGATCGCGAGGGTCTTCGTGGCGCTGCGCGATCCCGACCCGCGCATCAACGGCCGAGGGATCGAACGATTAACAGAAGCGGGCATCGAAGTCATCGAAGGGCTTTTGGAGAGAGAAGCCCGCAAGCTCAACGAGATCTATCTCAAGTTCAAGACGACGGGCACGCCCTTTATAACGCTGAAGATGGCCATGACCGCCGACGGGAAGATCGCCACCCGCACCGGAGATTCTCGATGGATCTCGTCCCAAGAGTCTCTGAGATTTGCCCATGAGCTGCGTCACCGGCATCGGGCAATTCTCGTGGGGATTGGCACGCTCCTCGCAGACAACCCGCAACTGACCGCACGCCTGGAGCAGAAGACCCGTCAGCCCATCCGGATCGTGCTGGACTCTCATGGGCGCATCCCCCTCGACGCCGAAGTCGTGCGTTCTGCAGGACAGATCCGAACAATCGTGGCCACGACAGACGCTCTCTCCCCCCACAAAGAGCAAGCCCTTCGGCAGGCCCGCGTAGAAGTCTGGCGATTGCCCGCCCGAGATGGACGTGTTGACCTGCACGCGCTGGTCCAAAAACTCTCCCAAGATCAGATTGACAGCCTGCTCATTGAAGGGGGAGCTGAGGTCGCCTGGAGCTTCTTGAGCCAAAGACTGATAGACAAGATGCTCTTGGTGATTGCCCCCAAGATCATAGGGGGACGGGCAGCCCCTGGCCCTGTCGGGGGCAGCGGGTTCGAACGCTTGAGCGAGGCGAT
>JBBISQ010000026.1:0-22048 GCA_037441155.1 Candidatus Fraserbacteria bacterium | reverse complement strand
CACTCTCGCACAAACCCCACCGTCAGCTTCACCGTGTTCTCGAAGTCGTCGAGCCGTAAGAGGCTGAACTGCGAGTGAATATACCGACACGGCACCGAGAGCACCCCAGCGAGAATGCCCCCGCGCGTCGTATGGATCGCCCCGGCATCGGTGCCCCCGTAGACGGGCAGCTTATATTGATAGGCGATCTTCAGCTTCTCTGCCATGTTTTCTAATGCTTCGACGACGCGGCGGCTCACAACTAGAGAACTATCTGCAATCGTGATCGCTGGGCCTTTGCCCAACGCCGTCGGTTGGCGCGCTGGGGCAACACCGGGAACGTCGGCACCGATCGTCCCTTCTAGAGCGAGCGCAACGTTGGGATTGATACTATAAGCAGCAGCACGAGCGCCGCGCAAGCCCGTCTCTTCTCCAATAGCAAAGTTGCAGACCAATGTCAGATCTACGCTCTCTTTCTGAAGCTCTTGGAGCGCGCGGATGGCGACAGCACACCCGGAGCGATCATCAAACGCCTTGCCCGCAACGACATTCTCGCTCAGCTGCTCAAAGGGATAATACGGCACAGCGGGGTCGCCGATGCGAATCCCCATCTGCTCGATCTCATCAGCAGAAGAAGCGCCCACGTCAATGAAGAGATCTTCGAGCTTGAAGGGTTTTTCGCGATCTTCGGGCTTGAGCACATGGGGCGGGATGCTCCCAATAACCCCCGTGATGAGCTTTCCAGCACGCGTCCGCACCTTGACGACTTGGGCTGGTAAGATACGCACATCCCAGCCGCCCAGGGTCGCAAAGCGCAGAAACCCCCGCTCTTCAATGTGACTGATGATCAGCCCGACTTCGTCCATGTGCGCGTCAAGCATTAGTGTAAAATCTGACTTGCCCTTGCGGGTGACGATGAGATTGCCCAGAGGGTCAACGCGCATCTCGTCGACGAGCGGCTGGACAAACTGAGAGATCACATCTCGAACGTCGTCCTCGAAGCCAGAGACGCCGAAGGCCTCCGAAAGCTGCGTGAGCAGTGAAACCGTAGAGTTTGTTTTAGTCATGCTGGAAATTATAGCTGAAAAGAAGAGCGCATCTCAAATCTTCCTGAGCAGGATTGCTGAATTATGCCCGCCAAACCCAAAAGAATTGGAGAGCGCGACTCGTATGGTGGCAGGACGAGCTTTGTTGGGAACGTAATCCAGATCACATTCGGGGTCGGGGTTGTCGAGATTGATGGTCGGGGGCAGAATCCCGCGATCGAAAGCCATCAGTGTCGCGATGGCCTCGACCGCGCCAGCCCCGCCTAACAGATGCCCGATCTGGGATTTCGTCGAGCTGACGGCCAATTTATACGCATGGGCGCCAAAGAGTCGCTTGATCGCACGCGTCTCGCTGATGTCCCCCAGTAAAGTCGCCGTCCCATGAGCGTTAATATAGTCGACTTCGTCAGGGTGGACGCCAGCGCGCTCCAGCGCCATGAGCATGGCTTTTCGCGCGCCTTCGCCCTGCTCATCAGGAGCCGTGATGTGCCCGGCATCGGCGCTCATCCCAATGCTTGCAAGCTCAGCGTAGATATGAGCCCCGCGGGCACGGGCGTGCTCAAGGCTCTCTAAGATCAGAATCCCAGCACCCTCGCCCACGACAAACCCGTCTCGGTCTCTGTCGAAGGGGCGCGAGGCTTTTTCGGGAGCGTCGTTGCGCCGCGAGAGCGCCCCCATCTGAGCGAAGCCCGCGAACGTCAAGGGGAGTGAGACCGCTTCCGTTCCCCCGCTGATCATCACGTCGGCGTATCCGTACCGGATCGCATCGGCTGCTAAGCCGAGCGCGTGATTGGAGCTGGCGCACGCCGAGACTATGCCGTAATTGGGGCCGCGCAGCCCCCACTCGATAGAGATCTCTCCGGCGACGGCATTGGGCATGAACGTTGGGATGAAGAAGGGGGAGACACGCCCCGGCCCCTTCTGCAAGAGAATATCATAATTCTCTGTCAGGGCTTCGATGTTGCCGATCCCGGTGCCGATGATGACCCCGATGCGATCTCGATCTTCTGTGTCGAGATCTAAGCGCCCGTCTTCTAGGGCGAGTTTTGTTGCGGCTATCGCTAACTGGCTGGAGCGCCCCAGCCGGCGCGCCCGCTTTTTGTCCATAAACTGCAAGGGATCGAACTCCCGAACGCACGCGCCGATCTTGACGGGGATGTCCGTGAGATTGACGATGCCATCCACGCGGGTCACCCCGCTCCTGCCCGCCGCCAGCCCCTCCCAGAACGCTTCCTTCCCGATGCCGATGGGCGTGACGGCCCCAATGCCCGTGATGACAACACGTCGTGGCGTGTTCATAGACCCCGTTATCATAGCTGATTCTCTCGGAGGCAGCAAGCCCCTTGCCCCTGCACGGGCGATCTGCTAAGATTATTTCCGTTCATTCTCGCTTTTCGCTCCGAGGAGGAACTGGTGGCATGGAACTGCCGAAAGCTTACGATCCAAAAGAAGCTGAAGAGAGATGGTACGCCTTCTGGGAATCCCATCACTATTTTGATGGCAACGTCAATGCTCAGAAAAAGCCGTTCGCTATCGTCATCCCTCCCCCGAACGTCACCGGCGAATTGCACATAGGCCACGCCCTCAATAATACTTTACAAGACATTGTGACTCGCTATAAGCGCATGGACGGATTCGAGGCGTGCTGGTTCCCCGGCACTGATCACGCCAGCATCGCTGTGCACGTCTTGATCGAGAAGGGGTTAGCCAAGCGCCAGCTCGACGATCTCTTACACGAGATCGGCTACCCTGTCCCTGCCGACAAGCGCCCCCTGACGCGCTTCGATCTTGGGCGCGAGT
The DNA here is from genome assembly GCA_037441155.1 of Candidatus Fraserbacteria bacterium. Lineage (GTDB taxonomy): Bacteria > Bipolaricaulota > Bipolaricaulia > RBG-16-55-9 > DRXL01 > JANXCC01. The sequence continues at coordinate 19,223 of JBBISQ010000026.1, read as the reverse complement.
ACTTTGTCAAGCTGGGCTGGGCCTGGAAGAACCGCTACGGCTCAAAGATTCGTGAACAATTGCGCGCGTTAGGGTGCTCGTGCGATTGGCGACGCGAGAGCTTCACCCTCGATGAGCCGCGCTCGCGAGCTGTCACAGAGGTCTTCGTCCGGCTCTACGAAGAGGGCTTTATCTATCGGGGAGATAGACTCATTAACTGGTGTCCGCGCTGCCAGACGGTGCTCTCCGACTTAGAGGTCGAGCGCGAAGAGAGCGAAGGGCAGCTCTATTACATTCGCTACCCTCTGGCTCAGGGGGAGGGCTTTGTCACCGTCGCGACGACCCGCCCAGAGACAATGCTCGGCGATACCGGGATCGCTGTGCATCCCAAGGACGGGCGCTATCAAGAACTGATCGGAAAGTTTGTGATCTTGCCCTTGCTCGAACGGGAGATTCCCATTATCGCCGACGAAGCCGTGGACAAAGACTTCGGCACGGGCGCGGTCAAAGTGACGCCGGGGCATGATCAAACAGACTTCGAGATCGGGCGGCGCCACGGACTGAAGATCATCAATATCTTCAATACAGACGCGACGACCAACGAGAACGCCGGGCCGTATAAGAATCTCGATCGCTTCGAGGCGCGCCGGCGCGTCGTAGAAGCCCTCAAAGCTCAAGGGCTTCTAGAGCGAGTTGAAAAGCACACGCATGCCGTGGGGCACTGCCAACGGTGTCAGACCGTGATCGAACCGCTGATCTCGACTCAATGGTTCGTGCGCATGAAGGAGCTTGCCGAGCCGGCGATCAAAGTGATCGAGTCCGGGGAGATTCAATTCATCCCGGAGCGCTGGACCAAGGTCTATTTCGATTGGATGCGCAATATTCGAGACTGGCCCATCTCCCGGCAGCTCTGGTGGGGCCATCGGATCCCAGCATGGCACTGTCTTGACTGCAAAGCGATCACCGTTGCGCGCCAAGCGCCTTCCGTCTGCTCCACGTGCCATTCTCAGAATATCAAGCAAGACGAAGACGTCCTCGACACGTGGTTCAGTTCAGCGCTGTGGCCCTTTTCGGTGATGGGCTGGCCCGCAGAGACCCCTGAACTGAAATATTTCTACCCGACGCAGCTGCTCAGCACGGGGCACGATATTATCTTCTTCTGGGTTGCCCGCATGATCATGATGGGGCTGCATTTTATGAAGAAGATCCCGTTTGAGCGCGTCTTCTTCCATCCCATTGTGAAAGACGAGCACGGCCAGAAGATGAGCAAGTCCAAGGGGAACGTCATGGACCCCTTGCAGATGAAAGAGAAATACGGGATGGACGCGCTGCGGTTGACGTTGGCGGCGCTGTGCGCTCAAGGGAAAGAGATGCGGCTCTCCGTCCAAGATATCGAAGGGTATAAGAAATTTCTCAATAAGCTCTGGAACGCGGCGCGCTTTGTGCTGATGACCTCTCCCTCGGAGGGGAGAGGAGGGATTGGGGAGGGAGGTCCCCTCGAAGACCGCTGGATCCGCTCGCGGCTCACTCGGGCTATTCTGCAGACGCGCGCCAGCTTGGATCGCTACGAGTTCAATCAAGCTGCCAAGGGCTTATATGATTTCGTCTGGCACGACTTCTGCGATTGGTATCTGGAGATGGCGAAGACGCGTCTGTACGGCTCCGATCCCGCAGCCAAGGCCCAAGCCCAGAGCGTGCTCCTCTCCGTGCTCGCAGATATTGTGAAGCTCTTGCACCCGTTCATCCCGTTCATCACCGAAGAGATCTGGCAGCGGCTCCCGCACAAGACGGCCGAGAGCGTGATGATCGCGGAATACCCCAAAGCTCACCCAGAATGGATAGACGAGCAGGCGGAGCAGACCATGCAAAAACTCCAAGCCCTCATCACGGCGATTCGCACGATCCGCTCGGAGATGAACGTGCCGCCACAAAAGAGAGCGAAGGTCCTCATCAAAGCCGAAGACCCTTCAGTGCAGCAGGTAGTGCACGAGTATAAGGTCTTCTTTGAGGAGCTTGCTCAAGCGAGCGAGGTGATCGTGGGGCCGAGCGTCGAGCGGCCCAAGAGCGCCCCACGGATGGTCTTGGAGTGGGCTGAGGTCTTCGTCCCGCTAGAAGGGCTGCTCGATCTCCAGCAGGAGCACAGACGCTTACGCCAAGAGCTCAAGGAGGCACAAGCCGGGCTTGAGGCAACGCTGCGCAAGCTCGACAACCCCAACTTCCTCGCGCGTGCCCCTGAGGAGGTCATAGAGAAAGAGAAGCACAAGGCGCAAGAGTTCAGAGAGAAAGTTGAACGATTGGAGCAGAATTTACAGCTGTTGCAAGGCTCGTGAGCGCACGGTGGATCAAGCCATCGCCTATCTGAAAGGGTTGCCCCACACTGAGGTCAAGCCGGGGCTTGCCCGCATTCGAAGGCTGCTCGAAGCTGTAGGCAATCCCCACACACAGTTTCGTGCGGTGCACATCGCAGGGACGAACGGCAAGGGCTCAGTTGCGGTGCTGCTGGCTCATCTCTTGCAGAGCGCTGGATATCGCGTTGGGCTGTATACATCGCCTCATCTGATCAGCCACTGCGAGAGAATCCAAATACACCAGACTCCGATTTCAGAACGCGAGTTCGCTCAGCTTGCTGATGCGCTGATGCCCATCGCCGATTCTATGAGAGATAAACCGACGCAGTTTGAGTTTTTAACAGCCATGGCGTTTCTCTGTTTTGCGCGCCAGAAGATAGATATAGCGGTAGCCGAAGTCGGGCTCGGAGGGCGGTTCGACGCGACGAATGTGATCACGCCCATAGCCAGCGTGCTCACGAACGTCGAGCTTGATCACACGGATCTGTTAGGAGACACAATAGAGCAGATCGCCTGGGAGAAGGCAGGGATTGCTAAGAAGGACGTGCCGTTGGTGACAGGGGAGCGCAAGCTAGAAGCGTTACGAGTGATCGAGCGCGAGTGTGCTGCAGTTGGGGCACCACTCATTCAGGCGCGAGAGCGGGTCAAGCGCATAGATTTCACCTGGGAGTATCAAGAGTTTGCCGTGGGAGAGGGCCGGGTGCGCCTTGCGCTTCTTGGCGGTTACCAGCAAGAGAATCTCAATATTGTTCTTGAAACTCTCGAAGTGCTTCGGCACTCGCTGGCAATCCCTGAGAGAGCTGTGTGGGAGGGGCTCGAGCGAGCGCGCTGGCCGGGGCGCTTTGAAGTCGTGCAACGAGAGCCGTATGTGATCGTGCTCGATGGCGCGCACAACCCGCACGCTGTCAAGGCCTTGCGAGACGATCTGTGGCGCTATCGCCAAAAATACCATATAAAGAAGAGCGTGTTGCTCTTTGGCGTGCTGAAAGATAAAGACTATCAGACTATGGCCCAGACGCTCTTTCCCGAATTCGATGAGATACTGTTGGTGAAGCCAGACTCGCCCCGCGCTCTTGACCCAGAGGTGCTGCTCCGCTGGGCGCCACAGGGTAAGATATATCTAGACTTAGAAGCAGGGCTGGCGGAAGCACGCGAGATGAAACCAGATTTGCTCTGCGTCACTGGGTCACTCTATCTCGTTGGCGCAGTGAAGAGATTGTTCGTATGAAAGACCTCGTTCCTCGGACGATCACAGCAGTTGTTGCTATTGCCATTGTGGTGGCGGCGCTGGCGCTGGGCTGGGTGTGGAAGAGCATCTGGCCGGTGGCGCTGTTGGGGGCGTTTGTCGTTGGGGTTGCCTCGTGGGAATACGTGCAGCTGTTGGAGCGCAACGGCGTATCGCTCAATCGCTTCTTCTTCGTCGGCTCGGCCGTGCTGGTGATGCTCGCCTATGGGACGCCTGAAGCAGCGTTTGGCGATCTCGTGTTGTGGGCGGCGCTGGTCTTCCCTATCGCGCTCTATCTCTTCGACCCCGATGCCCTGAGAAAGATCTTAGCGACGATGGGCGGGATCATTTATATTCCGTATCTGTTGCATTTCTTCTATCCTCTCTATCGCGCGGTGGACGGCGCTCTGTATGGGCTGTTGGCGCTGGCGCTCGTGTGGGGATATGACATTGGCGCGTATCTTGCAGGCTCAGCGTGGGGGAGAAGCCTTCTTGCCCCGGCGATTAGCCCTCGCAAGAGTTGGGAGGGAGTTGCCGGGGGCTTCCTTCTCTCACTGACTCTGGCAGCACTAGCGCCGATCTGGAAAGACTGGTGGGCGTCGTGGGTGCACATGATCGCGCTCGCGGGGATCACGAGTGCGCTCACCCAATTGGGCGATCTGTTGGAGTCGCGCCTCAAGCGCCTCGCTCACGTGAAAGACGCTGGGGGCCTGATGCCCGGGCATGGGGGATTGCTCGATCGCATAGATGGATTACTTCTGGCCATCCCAGCAATTTATTTCTACTTTCGGTTCGTGCTCAAATGGGTCTAAAGCGTCTAGGGCTGAAAGCGAAGTTTATCACGGCGTTTGTGGGGTTCACGGTGCTGTTTGCCGTGATCTTTGGGGGCATTGCGGCGTATCGTATGGCCTATGAGCTGGACGAGCAGTTCGTCGAGCGTGCGCGGGGGATGGCCGAGCACATTGCCGTTGAGGCCGAGCGGACGCTATCTCTTGGCGGTCCTCACAATCTCCCCGTGATGCTTGAGGGCGTGGTCAGCGGGCACGTGCTCTATGCTCAAATTGTGCAGACGCGGGCCTTTGTCGGGGGTGAGGCATTCCCGGTCCAGCCTCCTATCGCCTTGGCCGAGAAGAAGCAGGGGGAGCTTGAGCTTCCTCCGGAAGGAGCTGGGGAGCTTGAGCGCGGGCGTCTGGCCGACGGCACACCGTATCTTGATCTCAAGCGTCCCTGGCGGCTGGGCTACGTGCGCTTGGGAGTCTCGTTGGAGTACATTGCCGACGAGGTGCGCCTCGATATACTGATCGTCCTGAGCGTGAGCGCGGGGCTTATTCTGATCGGGACGCTGGTCGCGTTTATGCTCTACCGTTCGATCCTGCGCCCTCTGGAGCACTTGTCAGTCGCGGTGCGAGCGTTTGGGCAGGGGGATTTCCGCGCGCGGGCGCGCTTGCGCACCCACGAGGAGATCGAGGCGCTGGCGCACGAATTCAATCGCATGGCCGACTCTATCGTGCAGATGAAAGAGGAGCTCGAGCGCTCCAGTAGAGCAAAATCGGAGTTCTTGACGATCATGGGGCACGAGCTGCGCACGCCCTTGAACGCGCTTTTGGGTCACGCGCAACTCTTGAGTGAACAGCTTGAGGGCACACTGAACGCCGCGCAACGGGAGCGCCTGACGGCGATCTTGCGCGCGGGGGAGCACATATCGGAGTTGCTGGAGAATGTCTTACGGTTTGCGAAGTTAGAGATGGGCCAAGAGCGACTTGTGCGAGAGCCATGTGATGTGACGGGTATCATCACAGAAGCGCTCAGCAGCGTGCAGGTGTTAGCGACTCAGAAGGGGATCGAGTTGCGCTCTCAGCTCGTCGGCCCTATGACAGTGATGGCCGACCGCACGAAGCTGCGTCAGGTCTTCATGAACTTATTGACCAACGCGATTCAGTACACGGAGCAAGGGTCTGTTGAGGTGCGCGCGGAGCGCCGTGCACATGACGTGCTGTGTTCCGTGCGCGATACGGGTCGAGGCATCGCTCTTGAGGATCAAGCGCGGCTCTTCCAGCCGTTCACCCAGCTCGAGACGCAGAAGAGCGAGGGGCTGGGCTTGGGGTTGGCGATTGTCAAACGCTATGTCGAGATGCACGGTGGGCGCGTCTGGGTGGAGAGCCGTCTTGGACAGGGGAGCACGTTCTCGTTTACAATCCCTACGAGAGACTATGAAGATCCTCATCGCTGACGACGATCGCGACTCCCGCGAGATCTTGAAGACGTATCTCGAAGCCAAGGGGCATCAGGTTGCTCTGGCTGCTGATGGCATGGAAGCGCTCAAACGATTCACAGACGAGAGCCCCGATCTGGTCTTATTAGATATTATGATGCCCAAGCTCGACGGCTGGGAGGTGCTGCACTACATTCGCACGGCGGGCCGAACCCCAGTGCTGATGATCACAGCCAAGGACGCGACCGATGACATCGTCCGAGCGCTCTCGGCTGGTGCAGACGATTATATCGTCAAGCCCTTGAAGCTCCGTGAAGTCGAAGCGCGCATCGCTGCGGTGATGCGACGTGTGCGCCCTCCAACGCGCTGGCGCGTCGGAGAATTAGAGATTGATGACGCCCGAAAGTGTGTTCGGCTTGGGGGCAGAGAGATCGCGCTCTCGCCCAAGGAATATGAGCTGGTGAAGCTGTTGGCCTCGCAGCCGGAGCGAGTCTTCTCCGATGAGGAGATCCTTCAGCACGTCTGGCCGGAGGGCGGGCTGGCTTCTTCAACCGATGTGAAACGTTATATTTATCTCCTGCGCCACAAGCTCGAAGCCGACCCGAAAAACCCCAAACTCATCCTCACCGTACCCGGCTTCGGGTATAAGCTCGCCCCGTAAGTTTCACCGACTTTTCACCAAGATTTCAAAAGATTTTCTTCCCCCTGCTATCGCTTCGTCACTCCACCGTCTCTACACTGAAGCCATGATCACGAGACCAAGGAGTGAGGTATGACGAATATCCATCCGGTTGTTGTACACTTCCCCATTGCGTTGTTTCTCATGGGATTTGTGTTAGATGTCCTAGGGCATCTCCTCAAGCGCGAGACGCTGCAGCGGGTCGGAGCGATCGTGCTAGTCTTGGGAGCGGTGGGAGCCCTCGCCGCGATGCTGACGGGGCAATTTGCCGAAGAGTCGGTCGAAGAGCGTTTGAGCGCAGCCGGTGAGCGCGTGCTCGACACGCACGAGGAGTTGGGCAAGCTCACGGCGTATCTCTTATTGGGCGTTGCGGCTGTGAGATTGCTTCTTGCGACGGGCTGGCTGGCGCGGTGGCGCTGGGCTGTCGGAGCAGCCCTGGCGATCTATCTCATCGCCGGCGTTGTGGGAGTGGGAACCCTGACGGTGACAGGCTACTACGGCGGCGAACTGGTCTATCGCTACGGCGCAGGGGTGCAGGCCTCTCAACCGATAGTGGAGCTGCCAACGCCCCCGCATGATGACGATGATGACAAATGATTTCTCTTGTCCAAGGAGGGAGCTTGCTGTGAGAGCGTTGCATCGTGTCGGCTTGGTGGTGTTTGTTGTCGGGTTGGTGTGGGGTGTCGGTCAGATCGGCTGGGCGCAGGCTCAAGCCCCGCTGGTCGGAACGGTCGTGCAGCTGTGGTGGGCCAAGGACGATCTCTTCGTCCAGTTAGACACAAATAGCGACAAGCGACCGGATGTCTTAGTGAAAATCGAGCGCAAGACCCAGATCGTAGACGTCAATAACAATCCGGTACCTATCACAGCGATCAGCCTCGGGGTGACGCTCACCGTTACTCACTATAAATGGGACGACGACGGGTACTACGAAGCGTATCGAGTCGTCGTAGGCGCAGTCGCAGGGCAGCCTCCAACTGCTCCCGCGCAGCAGCCCATTAAGGGTACGGTGCTCCAGACCCTGAAGTTCGGCGACGACTTCTTCGTCGCCCTGGACACCACCGGCGATAGCCAACCAGATATTCGCGTCAAGATCAAGAGCCGCGCGATCATCACCGATCCCGCGGGAAATACGCTCTCATGGGACGCGATCAAGCCCGGCGTCGTTATCACGCTGATCGCATACAAGCTCGACGACGAGGGCTACTACGAAGCCTGGCACGTGATCGTGGGCGAGACTTCGACGCCCGCACTCCAGCCCCTTGTGGGCACGGCCTTGGAAGTTCTCCCCTTCGGCGACGATCTCTTCGTGCGTCTGGATGCCAATGGCGACGGCAAAGAAGATTTCCCCGTGAAAATCAGCAGGAGCACGCAGATCGTCGACTTGCAGGGAAAGATATTAGATCGCTCGGCTATTGTCAAGGGGGTGAGATTGACTGTTACGCAATATGAGCTGAAGAACGGCTACTACGAAGCTCAATACGTCATTGTTGGATAATAAATCTTCAAACAGAGGAGTGATGCACATGAAGCTTGTGAAGTTGTTTGCGGTCGCAGGGCTGGTGGTCGCGGCGCTGGCGGTGACGAGCTGGGCCAGTGGCAACGAAGTGAAGGGGACTCTCAACGCCGTTGATGTCGCCGGCATGACAGTTACGGTCAACAACCAAGTCTACTCGGTGAGTGCTAACGTCCTCGTCAAGGTGAAGAACCAGGGGTATATTCCGTTCAGCCAGTTGCCTAGCTATGTGGGCCAGTGGGTCGAACTGAAGCTCACGGCTCAAGGGCTGGTCTATAAGATCGAAGTGAAGAGCGGCAGCGGGGGCGGCAGCACGAAAGTGTACGGCACGTTGAACGCTGTAGATGTCGCAGGTCTCACAGTCACGGTCAACAATCAGCTGTACTCAGTAAGTGCCAACGTGGTCGTCAAGGTGAAGAACCAGGGGTATATTCCGTTCAGCCAGTTGCCCAACCATGTCGGGCGCCAAGTCGAGCTTAAGTTGAGCAACGGTGTTGTCTACGAGATTGAAGTCAAGAACAGCGCCGGGGGCGGCGCCGGCAAGCTCACGGGCACGTTGCAAGCTGTAGATGTAGCCAATCGCACGATCACTGTGAATAGCCAGACGTTCACCGTGAGCGCAAACGTTGTCATCGAGGTCAAGCAGGGCAAAAAGCAGAAGACCTACATTCCGTTCGAGCAGTTGCCCAGCTATATCGGGAAGCTCGTCGAGATCAAGTACGACGCCAATCAGATCGTCTACAAGATCGAAGTCAAGAGCTAGCCCCCTCCCCTCTCCATACAGGTTCAAGGCGAAGCCCTCAGCTTCTGGGGGCTTCGTCTGTTCTTTCATTTGACTTATCCACCGTAGCGTGCTATCTATTAAGATACTCATGCTGAAAAGATGCCGGTTTGCAGTGGCTTTGTTGTCCTGCCTCACCTTGGTGTTCCTCGGGGCTGTCTCTCGAAGCAGAGCAGGATCTTCTGGCTCTATCAACCTTCGCGTGGTGAGCACTTCGTCGAGTTCGGTCTCCGTGGCGTGGTCAAGCGTGGGGAACGCTACTCTGACGAAGGTCTTCATTGGGGCTGAGCCTGGTAATGCTATCGGTGCACCGATGCCAGGAGAGGTCGAGGTCGCCGTCTTAGACGGAACGGCGAATGCTTACACTGTAACGGGGCTGGCTCCGGCCGTGGATGTGTTCATGAGAGTAGAAGTTCATACAGATACAGTGCTCTCTGAGCATGTCCACGCACGAACACGTGGGGGGCCCAGGACGCTGCTCGATACCCCTGTGCGCGAAGTCCATCTCTATTCCCCTCGGATACTCGAGATCGTCATTGCCGGTGGCGACGGGGGAGCACTCCAAGCTGGACCCTGGACAGTGCAACGCTCCAATGGGAGCTTTATCGGCGTCGAGTCAGTGTACAGACATTCGGTTGCTGTGGGCGCGCCTGCTTATCAGATCGGCTACGGGCTCCCCTATGATGACAGCGTCATTGACGTAGACCATCGTATCTTTCTTGTGTTGGATCAACCGATAGGGAACCGTGAGATACTTCGCGTGACCGGCCCAGGCGTTGATTTTACGCTCCCCTTCAGTGATTTATATCTTGAGACGCCAGTGATCCAGCTCAACCAAGTCGGCTACAGCCCGCGCGCGACAAGAAGATGGGCGTATGTGTACGGCTGGCTGGGCGATGGAGGGGCTCTGTCATTCTCTGATTTCCCCCCTACTGCTGATGTCATCCGGGAAGCAAGTGATGCCCGAATGCCGCGCGAGTATGTGCTGCGCCATATCGCAATCACAGTGAGGGCATCGTATGATGAAGACGCCGGCGGCGAGGTTCGTGAGATAGATCTATCGCAGCTTCCCCCTGGTGGGTACTATCGTATAAGAATTCCCGGCGTCGGGGTTTCGTGGAGGACAGAAGTCAGCGAGAGCGCGCTATTTCGAGCATATTATGTGATCATGCGCGGGCTTTTCTTCAACAGATGGGGAGGGAATTTAAGCTCTCACTACACAAATTGGAGCCGACCGCCCGATCATCCGTTTGTCTATACGGGCGAGGAGACCGACTTCACGCGCTTCTATCCGGAAGATCAACCTCGTGTTGGCCAGAGGAGTCTTGTCGGAGGGTATCACGACGCGGGGGATTTCGACCAACGCCCTATGCATACGGTAGTCCCGCAGGTCTTGCTGCGCGCGTATGAGATCGCCCCGCAGCTCTATAGCGACGGGCAGCTCAATATCCCCGAGAGCGGCAACGGCATCCCCGATATACTCGATGAAGCACTCTGGGGCATAGCTGCGTGGGAACAACTCCAAGAAGAAGACGGAGGCGTGCGCCAGGGAGTGGAATCGTACAGACATCCGTGGGGCTATTACTTGGCGAGTGATGATCCCCTGCCCTATTGGACGTATGCGCGCGACCCACGGGTGACAGCGCGGGCTGCGGGGCTTTTCGCCCAAGCCGCGCGGCTCATCCGGCCCTTCAACGCCCAGCGATCCAACGAGCTGCAACAACGCGCGATAGCTGCTTATACGTGGGCCAAAGCACACCGCACTGACGCTACCGATATCTTCTTGCTCTATGGCGCAGGAGAGCTGCTCCTGCTGACGGGAGAAGCCCAATACAATGACGATTTTGTCGCTATCTGGCGAAAATATTCCCCCGAGCTCAATTGGTGGGAGTTCCCCCCTATGGCGCTCTCCCATCTGGAGCTCTCCGATTATATTGACGGTGGGCGCATGATGCCCGATTACGTTCTCGGGTATTATCGCAGCCCGCAAGCGAACCCAGCTATCAAGAATGCCATAGATTTCTGGCTAGCACAGTATGCGAACGATGCGGTCAACAGCATCATAGACTCTGAGCACGCGCACAGAAACCCGCGGCCTGCAGCCTACGGAGTCTCTTGGGGCAACGGCGTGAACAGCGCCAAATATATGGACCCTCTCATCGCTGATATCTCGCGTCGGGGTGTCACCCCCGAGAGCATTCAGAGCTATTTTGATGCGCTCTCGCTTGCTGTTGATTTCATGCTGGGGGCTAACCCTGCGGGTCTGGTGTACATCACAGGGCTGGGGGCGAGACACCCCATGGAGCCGCTCCATCTCGATTCGCTCGTCTTCATCAAGCAAGGAAACGGGTTCCCCATGCCGGGGATACCCTCTTACGGTCCTGTGGACTCCTTCCCTGGGGCTCCCTACAGCCAGCCTGCAGGGGCAGCATTCTATCCCGCATTCAATGAGCATCCCCGCGCGTTGCGATATGCCGATGTCAGAACTGTGCCTCCCTGCAGCGAATTCACCGTGTGGGAGATGCAGGCGCCCATAGCTGAACTGTTCGCCCTGCTCATAGCGCCGCAGATGTCTCCAGATACTCTCAGTGATCCTTGCGGCATAGATCACTGCATGGATGATCTTGGACTTGTTGGCACGATAGAGCCGTTTATCTTTCGTGTCACACGAGAAGGGAATGTCTACGCCGCGGGAACTTTCTTCCCTGGTCAAGGGGCCGATGTCGCCGAGTGGATCAGGGTGAGCGAACCAGTGGAACCAGGGGACGTGATAGAGCTTGATCCCGACAATTTAAACTCATATCGCAGAACTCACGGGCCGTACTCTACACGAGTAGTCGGGGTGATCTCCAGCGTGCCAGGGGTTGTGCTGGGGGAGGTGCCATCGGCACGCAAGGCGCTGCTGGCCCTGCTGGGAACTGTTCCCGTGAAAGCGACAACGGAGAACGGCCCAATCCGTCCGGGAGACCTGCTCGTGAGCGCCTCTAGAGCAGGGTATGCTATGCGATGCGATGATCGAGAGAGGTGCACAATCGCGGTGTTCGGGAAAGCTCTAGAGCCATTGGAGAGCGGAACGGGCATTATTCGGATGCTCGTCATGCGATAAGGGAGTGCGCCAAGGCGCTCAATGGAGTATCATAAACGAGCGATGAGTATTAAAACGATTCTGCACGTTGAAAATGTCTCTAAACACTTCGACGGCACCAAGGCTGTAGACAACGTAAGCTTTGCCGTGAACAAGGGCGAGATCTTCGGCCTGCTCGGCCCAAACGGCGCCGGCAAGACAACTCTTATCCGAATGATCTTGGGGATCTTCCAGCCCGACTCTGGCGAGATCCGATTCTCGTTCTCGCCCGATGGGAGATTGCCCCCGGAGCGTGTGGGGTATCTTCCCGAAGAGCGCGGGCTGTACGACAACCGCAAGGTCTGTGACACACTTGTCTTTCTGGCTGGACTCAAAGGTCTCGATGCTCGTGTCGCCCGCGAGCGGGCACTGCTCTGGCTCCAGCGCCTCCAGCTCGAAAGATACTTCTCCCGTAATATTCGAGAGCTGTCCAAGGGGATGCAGCAGAAAGTTCAGTTCGTCGCGGCAATCTTACACGAGCCTGAGCTTGTCGTGTTGGACGAGCCCTTTGCCGGGCTCGATCCGGTCAATCAAGACGTCTTTCGCGAGCTGATTGTAGAGCTGAAAGCCAGGGGCACAACGATTTTGCTCTCGGCGCACCAGATGCACCTCGTAGAAGATCTCGTAGATCGCATCTTTCTCATCAACCAGGGCCGTCAGGTGCTCTACGGCGATCTGCGCGAGATCAAGCGCAGCTGGGGTGAGGACTGGGTCGAGCTGGACTTTCGCGGCCATGGCGAGTTTCTCGCAAGCAGCCCGCTGGTGAAGAGCGCTCAGATTGGAGACTCCCACGCGCAGTTGGTCTTACAAGCCGGGGTGCGTCCCGAAGAGTTTTTCGCGTCTCTTATGGGGAAGATCGAGATCGAGCAGATCTCTATTCACAAGCCTCCATTGCATCATATCTTTGTGGAGATGGTGACGCGAGGGGAGGGCCGATGCTGACCGTCGCGCGCTGGGAATTTTTACAAAATCTCAAGAGCAAGGCGTTTCTCATCGCGACTTTTGCTACACCGCTCTTCTCTTTGAGCTTGATAGCAGTGGTGATCTGGATCGCGCGCGTGGCCGAGAGGGGCGAAGCAGTCCAGCTTGCGGTCGTAGATCGTGCTGGGGTCTTCACAGAGCTGAGCGAACGGCTTGGGGGATCGGAGTATCGCCTCGTGCTCTTTACGGGGGCAGAAGCCGAGCTGCCCGGGCGGATGCAGAAGGGCGAGTTTGACGGCTATCTCGTGATCGAATCGGACTTTTTCGAGACTCGCCAAGCGCGCTATGTTCCCAAGCCTCGCCAAGGGTCCAATATCAATATTCGCGAGCTGCAATCCCAAAGCGTGCCGCGCCCCGTGCGCGACGCGCTCTCACAAATCTTATTAGCACATAGCTTGCGTGAAGCCGGGCTGCCTCCAGAGAAGGCCACGGAGCTGAGCCAGGGCGTCCAGATCACTGTGCAAGCCGCGCCCGAAGCCGCAACGGAACAGCTCAAGGCTGGGGTCACTGTCGGCGTGGGCTTCGTGATTATCATGCTCTTGCTCTTCATCACCATGAACTCGATCACGTGGATTCTGTACGGGGTGATCTCGGAGAAGCGCAATCGTGTTGTTGAGCTTGTGCTCTCTTCGATTCGGGCACACGAGCTGATGATGGGCAAGATTGTGGGGCTTGGGGGCTTAGCGTTGGTGCAGGCGTTCATCTGGGCTGTTGTGGGACTGACAATAATTTTCATGGGCGGGCCGTATGTGGGGCTGCCGACATCGGTGATCAGTTTAGCCATCTTGCCCTTCCTGGCATGGGAGAAGATTCTCTTGTATTTCGCGTATTTTGTGCTGGGGTATCTCTTTTTGGCGTCGCTGACCGCAGCAGTAAGCGCCACACTGAGTGACGATCTCCAGAGCGCGAGCTCTTTGGGGGTGTCGCTGGTCTTTCTGCCTCCGATTCTGCCCCTTACGCTCTTTTCGCTCGTCTTGAGCAACCCTGATCATATTGCTCTGAAGATTATCAGTTTCTTCCCGCCGTCTACACCGGGGATGATGATCTTGCGCACGGCTGTCAGTGCGGTGCCGTGGTGGGAGGTTCTCTTCTCTGTGGTGGTGCTGGCGCTGGCGACCTATGGGATGATGCGCTTAGCGGGCAAGATCTTTCAGATCGGGATTTTGATGTACGGCAAATCCCCGACGCTGCGGGAGCTGTGGAGGTGGGCCAGGAGCTAACCCAACTCCTCCTCCAGCTGCCGCAAGAGCTCCTGGGCCCGACGCGATAACCCCTTGGGAACTTGAATCTTTACCGTGACGTATTGATCGCCCTTGCCCCACCCCTGTAAATGGGGAATGCCCTTCCCAGAGAGCTTAAATCGCTCTCCAGGCTGCGTCCCCGCTGGGATCGTTAATTCTTCTTCGCCGTAGAGCGTGGGGACTTTCACACGCGCCCCCAGCGCCGCTTGCGTAAATTTGATGGGCAGCTCGACGTAGATGTCGTCGCCCTGGCGCTGGAAGATCGGATGCGGGCGCACTTCGACAGCAATATAGAGATCGCCTGCTGGGCCCCCTTCAAGCCCCGCATTGCCCTCGCCCGCCAAGCGCAGCCGCGAGCCCGTATCTACCCCCGGCGGAATCTTCACCGAGAGCTGGCTCTCGACTTTCACTCGCCCGGAGCCGCGACACCGCCGACATGGGTTCTCTATGATCTCGCCTGTACCACCACACCGCCCACAGGTGCGAATGTTCACGAAACTCCCCAGCAGCGTCTGTTGACGATAGTGAATCTCGCCACGCCCGTTACAGTCAGGGCACTTCGTGCGCTGACTCCCCGGCTCGACCCCTGTGCCGCGACACGCGTCGCACGCGACATATCTGGGCACGGTGAGCTTCATCTGAGCGCCAAAGGCAGCATCTTCGAGATTAATCCGCAGACGATACTCTAAGTCCTCGCCGCGTTGGGCGCGGCTGCGCCGCCGCTCGCGCGTGGTGCGCGTGCGTAGTCCCTCCCCAAAGAACATATCGAAGATATCTTCAAAAGCCGAGCCGAACCCAAACTCTTCGAACGCCTCGCGCGCCCGGCGGAAATCGCGTAGGTCGAAATCGAAGCGTTGCTCCGGCCCCACATGCCCGAAGCGATCATACTGGGCGCGCTTGTCGGGGTCGCTCAGCACTTCATACGCCTCGGCGGCCTCCTTGAACTTCTCTGGGTCGCCGCCCTTGTCAGGGTGATATTTTTTCGCTAATTGCCGAAAGGCTTTTTTAATCTCTTCTTGCGAGGCATCCCGCGAGACGCCTAGGATCTCATAATAGTCCTTCTTGGCCATAGACACCTTCTCGTCGCATCACAGAAGGTGCGGAGCCCCACGGAGGGCACGGAGACCCGTGCCTTCCGTGGCTCCCTTCCGTGTGCTCCGTGATTCACTCGTCTTTCTTCTCGTACTCCGCGTCTATGTACTTCTCGCCCTTGCCGTCCGAAGACTGCTGCTCCGACCCGCCGGCGGCCTGAGCGCCGCTCGCTTGGTAGATCTCCCGACCCAGCTCGAGGCTGGCTTCCTCAAGATCTTTCATGGCTTGACGGACTTCCGCGATGGGGGCTTGGCTCTTGAGCTTCTCTCGCAGAGCATCGACTGCTCGCTGGATCCGGTCGCGCGTTGAGGCGCTCACTTTCGCGCCGTGCTCCTTCAAAGCTTTCTCGGTGGCATAGACCATCTGGTCGGCGCGGTTGCGCGTCTCGACCTCTTCGGCACGGCGGCGGTCTTCTTCTTCGTAGCGTTTCGCGTCCTCTTGCATGCGCTTGATCTCTTCATCGCTCAGGCGCGATTGCTCTTTAATGACGATGCTCGCGGACTTGCCCGTCGCTTTATCTTTGGCCGTGACGTGCAAGATGCCGTCCACGTCAATGCTAAACGTCACGTCGATCTGCGGGACGCCACGCGGTGCCGGGGGAATCCCGGTCAGTTGGAACCGCCCAAGGGATTTATTGTCCGCGGCGAACTTGCGCTCCCCTTGCACAATGTGAATATCTACCGTCGTCTGACCATCTTCGGCGGTCGTGAAGGTCTTGGTGCGCTCGACAGGAATAGTCGTGTTGCGCTCGATGATGGGGGTCGCGATCCCACCGAGCGTCTCGATGGAGAGCGTCAGGGGGGTCACGTCCAAGAGCACGATCTGGTCGACCTCACCGGCGAGGACGCCGCCTTGAATGGCCGCGCCCATCGCGACCACTTCGTCTGGGTTGATCTCTTTGTTGAGCTTGGCCGAGCCGAACATCTCCGCGACGCGCTCTTGGACCCTGGGCATCCGGGTGCTGCCCCCGACTAAGACGACTTGCTGAATATCCTTGGGGGAGAGCTTGGCATCGATCAGGGCTTGTTCTACGATCCGCATGGAGCGTTCGACGAGATCATCGGTGAGGGCTTGGAATTTCGCCCGTGTGAGCTTGCGCTCCAAGTGCTTGGGGCCTTTGGAGTCGGCAGCGATATAGGGCAGATTGATGATCGTCTCGGTCTTGAACGAGAGCTCTTTCTTGGCCGCTTCGGCGGCATCCTTCAGGCGTTGGAGCGCCGATAGATCTTTGGAGAGATCAATGCCCGTCTCGGCTTTAAACTCTGCGATCAGCCAGTCTATAATGCGCTGATCGAAATCTTTACCGCCGAGATACGTATCGCCTGAGGTAGACTTGACTTCAAAAACTCCGTCGCCAATGTCTAAGATGGTGACGTCAAACGTGCCGCCGCCCAAGTCATAGACCAAGATCGTTTCGTCTTTCTCTTTATCGAGGCCGTAGGCGAGCGATGCCGCCGTCGGCTCATTGATGATGCGCTCGACTTCGAGCCCAGCGATCTTGCCGGCATCTTTTGTCGCTTGGCGCTGCTGTTGATTGAAATACGCCGGCACGGTGATCACAGCTTTGGTGATTTTAAAGCCCAGCTTCTCTTCGGCGTCTTTCTTCAGTTTCTGCAAGATCATCGCGGAGATCTCCTCGGGGGAATATTCTTTGGTCGTCCCCCCAGCGGTGATCTTCACGCGATAGTCCGTGCCCATCTTGCGCTTGATCTCTAGGATAGTCCGTTCGGGGTTGGTGATCGCTTGGCGCTTGGCCAGCGTCCCGACCAAACGTTCTCCGGTCTCGGTGAACGCCACGACCGAGGGCGTGATGCGCTCACCCTCGGCGTTGGTGATGATCTCGGGCTTGCCACCCTCGACGAGTGCTATTGCAGATTTTGTCGTTCCCAAGTCAATGCCAACGATTCTCTCCTTCGCCATAGAAACCCTCCTTTGTGTGCGTTTTCACGGATTCGAAGGTTCTGAGCTTTCTGTCCGTTTGCCGACTTTGACCTTGCTGGGGCGCAGCACGCGGCCCGCGCGCTGATACCCCCGCTCGAATTCTTCCAAGACTTTGCCCCCGCCTTCGCTCGTCTCTACCGTGATCAACGCTTCATGGAGCAAGGGATCGAAGGTCTCGCCCACGGCGGGGATGGGCTGGACGCCCTTGTCTGTCAAGAACGTGTGAAATTGGGCGAAGATGCGCTCGACCCCCTCGATAAAAGAGTCTTTGTCGTTGTTTTTGGTAAACGTGCGAAAGGCGCGCTCGAAGTTATCATAGATGGGCAATATCTCCAAGAGAAGGGCATCTTCGAGCCGTCGGAAGAGCTCTTCGTTCTCGCGGGCCACGCGCTTCTTGTAGTTCTCGAAATCCGCGTGGACGCGCTGTAATCTTTCTACGAGCTCTTTATATTGGCGCTCCTTGGCCTCGAGCGCCTCCTTCAGTTCGGTGAGCTCTTGGCTTGCTTGCTGAGTGTGGGTCTCTTCAGCTTTGGTCTCGTCCATAATGGATCACCTCGCAGAGACGGTTAAGATCGCGCGCAGGCGATTCCCGATATATTGGGTCGTTGAGACGGCCCTGCTGTAGTCCATGCGCACCGGACCCACAACCCCCAAGGCGCCGTCGTAGCCGTAGTGCAAGCTGATTAAGCTGTAGGGGCGCAGCTCGCGCACGGTGTGCTCCTCGCCGATCACGGTGCTCAGCTCTCCAGTCCCCCGCCGCGCTTGCGCTTGCCGGATCGCTTGAACGAACCGATCTTCGTCTTCCAGAAGGGTTAAGAGCTTGCGCGCCTCTTCGAGAGCTTCATCCCAGGTGAAGACGGTCTGGAGCAGATGCAGCAGCCCTTCGGTATAGAGCTGCTGTTTGCCCAACTGGGGCGGGAGCAGGTGCTGCAAGATGAGGCATGCGTCTTGGGTGACGGGGTCGGCCCAGCCCTCCAGGGAGCTGGCCTGAAGCTGCTCGCAGATAAGACCCAACTGCTGCCCGCGAAGGGTTCGATTGAGCCAGTCTGCGATCTTATCGAGCTGCTCTTGGGAAAGGGCTGTGGGAATGACGCGCGATTCGACGATCCCCAAGTTGGAGATGATGACGGCGAGTGCGTGATCTGAAGGGAGCTTTACGAGCGTTATAGACTCAAACTCGGTCTGGTCGAGCCGCGGAGCAAGCACAAATCCCAGATGGCCCGTCAGGCTTGCCAGCAGGAAGGCCGTCTGCTTCAGCAGCTCGTCCAATCGCTGTCTTTGGAAGCCGTAGGCTTCCAAGATCGCGTGCTGTTCTTTGCGGGCAAGCTCGCTCAGCTCCAGGAGCCAATCGACGAAGAAGCGATAGCCTTTGGCTGTGGGGATGCGCCCGGAGGAGCTCCAGGCCTTCTTGATATAGCCCTGTTTTTCTAGATATTTCATCTCATTGCGAATAGTGGCCGAGCTGACCGACAGCCCGTATTTTTCTAAGATGGTCTGGGAGCTGACGGCCTTGCCCGTGCGAATATAGTGATCTACAATCTCTTTGAGAATCAATCGCTTCCGTGCGTCCATTAGCAATCACCTTGTGAGTCTGCTAAGTAATGATACCAGAGCCAAGGAGGTTTGTCAACTGGGCGGGGAGGGGCGGTTTCTGCTAAGATAACGAAGCGAGTTTCAATGACGGAGGAGTGATGCCCATGGGAGACGGGAGGGTCGTCTCGATTCACATCACGGGGAAGGCTGCCGAACCGATGAAGTCTATCGGCGCGGTGCGGGCGGTCGCGGGGCAAGGGCTTGAGGGGGATCGCTATTATGTGAAGATGGGGACGTATTCACACAAACATGGGCCGGATCGCGAGGTGACGCTCATTGAGCTTGAGGCCATAGAAGCGTTGGAGCGCGATTATGGGGTCAAGCTCAGTCCGGGGGATGCGCGGCGCAACATTGTGACGCGTGGGGTGGCGCTCAATCACTTGGTGGGCAAGGAATTTCGAGTTGGGGAGGCCATCTTTCGGGGAATTCGGCTCTGCGAGCCGTGCCACCATTTAGCCCGGCTGACTGGGCAAGAGAAGGTTTTGCCCGGGCTGGTGCATCGTGGGGGCCT
>JBBISQ010000025.1:0-22162 GCA_037441155.1 Candidatus Fraserbacteria bacterium | reverse complement strand
TTGGCCTTGGCTGCGGGGAATCAAGGACAAGTCGGGTGGGCGCAAGCGACTCTGCCATTCGCAGAGAATTTTACGACAATCCCGGCGTGGGCAACCGCCTGTAGCTCGCCCCCAGGAGTCGTGGTCACCCCTATCCCGGTCTTCGACCCCGTCTTTGGCAAAGGGGTCTTGCAGGTTTTCATCGGGCCAAGCAACTTGCTCTTCTACTGCGGCCCCGGCTTTAACTTAAGCTCCAACTTCGTCGCGGAGATGGCCGCACGCAAGTCCGCCGGGCCGGTAACCCCCACCTTGGCAGTCGTCTATGGGATAGTGTTTCGCGCTACAGGCTCCACCTTCTACTGGTTCGCGGTCTCGACCGCCGGGTATTATGGGCTCTTCAAGTTCCCTGCGCCCGGCCCACGCCCCTGGGGAACGCTGAGCCACCCAGGAGTGGAAGTGATCCCCTGGACATGGGATTTCAATGTAGCTACGGGCAACAACCCCAATACCCTCAAGGTCGCGGTGCAGGACGGGAGAGTGACCCTCTTGATCAACGGCACGCAGGTGCGGCAAGCCCCGCTGCTCAGCGACGGGCCGGTGAGCGGCGATGTCGCCTTAGCCATAGGGACCTTCGAGCTGATCCCCTGGGCAGCAGTGACCGTCCATTTCAGCTCCATGGCTGTTCGCGCCTGCAGCCCACAGACGGCCCCGGCGAGCTGCTGATTTTGCTGATTCTTAGGTGAAACTATTGGTTCAAGGAGGGAACCATGAACGACCCCATAATCGAATCGAAGAAGGACGGCCCCAATCTCGTCAAAGGGCCTCTCAAGCTCATAGACGCTTCCGGGAAAGAGACGCTCATTGATCGTCCCTGGGTGGCGCTCTGCCGCTGCGGACAGTCCAATACCAAGCCCCTCTGCGACGGAACGCACAGCAGGGTCGGCTTCAAGGCGAGCGAAGCGAAGTTCTACCCTCAGAGTTGAGCTGAAAGTGGGCAAGCGCCTCGGCAGCCTGCGCCCATTGCTCTGAGAGAGTCTCTAACTCGTGGCGCTTCTGACGGTAGAGCGTCGTCAGCTCCCGTAATCTTTGGTGGTCTCCAGCGTAGCTGGCTGCCTCCATCTCTCTTTCGATCTGGGCCATCTCGTTCTCCAGAGCCGTGACAGCCCCCATCAGCTCGGCCTCGCGAGCCGCGAGCTTGGCCCGCTGGCGTTCGCGTTGGCGTTGCTCCTTGCCGGGAGAAATGCGCCGAGACCTCTCCCCACCCTCACCCCCAGCCCCTCTCCCCTCGGAGGGAGAGGGGAGCAGAGGGGTGAGGGGAGAAGAACCAGGGATTAGGTCCCGCCGCGCCCGATAGGACTCATAATCCCCATGATAGACCTTCAATTCGCCGTCGCGAATCTCCCAGATCTGTGTGGCGATCGCCTGAATGAGATAGCGATCGTGCGAGGCGAGCACGACCGTGCCCTCGTATTCTTTGAGGGCTTCTTGAAGCACTTCCCTCGAATCTATATCGAAGTGATTGGTCGGCTCGTCCAAGAGCAAGAGATTCCCTCCCAATTGGGCGAGCATCGCTAGGGCGAGACGGCTGCGCTCCCCACCCGACAGCTCCGAGATCTTTTTGAAGACGTCATCACCGGAAAAGAGAAATTGCCCTAAGAAGTCGCGCGCCGCGCTGACCGTCTGATCTGTGTTGGTGAGGACGACTTCGAGCACGGTTTTCTCGGCGTCCTCAAGCTCCATTTGGCTCTGGCGAAAGGAGGCGATCTCGACGCCGTGCCCCAGCTCCAGCACGCCCTCTAGGGGGCGCAGCTCCCCTCGGAGAGTTCTGAGCAGGGTGGTCTTGCCGGAGCCGTTGGGGCCGACGAGGGCCGCGCGCTCGCCCCGCCGCAGCGCAAGGTTCTTGCAGCGCAAGAGCGGTGTGCCGGGATACCCGATGACGAGATCGCGGGCGCGCAGCACCCGCTCGCCGCTGGGCTTTTTCACGTCCATCCAGAGATGAATCTTCTTGGGGACGATGGGCTTGGGGATGCGCTCCAGCTTCTCGAGCATCTTTTGGCGTGCTTGAGCTTGGCTGGCGCGAAAGTCCCCGCCAGCGATGTTGCGCCGAATGAACTCCTCAGAAGTCTTGATAAACTCTTGCTGCTCTTCATAGAGCTTCCACTGGCGCTCCAGCCGTTCGTGGCGCAACGCACTGTACTGAGAGTAATTGCCGGGGTACTCGTACAGCCGCCCAAACTCGAGCTCCCAGATCTTGTGGGCGAGCTTATCGAGAAAGTACCGATCGTGCGAGACGATAATAAACGCGCCCTTCCAGTGAGAGAGATACTCTTCGAGCCACTCCAGCGCTTCGATATCCAAGTGATTGGTGGGCTCATCGAGCAGGAGAAGCTCGGGCTCTTCGAGGAGCAGGCGCGCCAAGGCCGCCCGTGCCCGCTGGCCGCCGCTCAAGTGAGCTATAGGCTTTGCCTCGTCATCGGGAGAAAACCCCACGCCCGCGAGCACTTGATGAATACGGCTTGTGTACTCATAGCCCCCGCTGCGCCGAAATTCTTCCAAGAGATCGTCGTAGCGTCGCAGGAGATCGTCGCCGGGCGTCCCGTGGGAGAGGGCTTGTTCGAGGGAGTGCAGCTCGCGCTCCTGCTTGCGCAGCTTCTCGAAGACCGTGAGCATCTCGTCGAAGAGCGTTGCATTACTGTGAAG
Source organism: Candidatus Fraserbacteria bacterium (assembly GCA_037441155.1). GTDB lineage: Bacteria > Bipolaricaulota > Bipolaricaulia > RBG-16-55-9 > DRXL01 > JANXCC01. Next base: position 19,483 of record JBBISQ010000025.1, on the reverse strand, counting down.
TTGCGGCTCTTGGGCAAGATAGCCGATGCGCACCGAGCGTGCGCGCACCACGCGCCCGGCCGTGGGCTCCTGCAGGCCCGCAAGAATCCGCAGCAGCGTGGATTTCCCGCTGCCGTTGAGGCCGACTAAGCCGATGCGATCCCCCTTGTGCACGCGCACCGAGACCCTTTCAAAGAGTATCTCGGCACCATAGCGGTGCATCAGCTCTTCGGTAGCGATCAGGGACATGGTGTTTTATCATAAACAGTTGGCTCTCGCTTGACAAGGGCAGAGCCCCGTGGTTGAATAATGAAACTTATGAGCCTTGACAGATGGCGACAGCAGATCGATCAGCTCGATGAGCGCCTGGTAGAGTTGTTGAACGAGCGGGCCCAGCTTGCTCTGCAGATCGGGCGGGAGAAGCGTGCGCGCGGGCTGCCGGTGCATGACCCGGAGCGCGAGGCTCAGATCCTTGGCAGGCTCTGTGCTCTCAATCGCGGCCCTCTCAGCGAGGACGCGATCCGTCGGATTTTGGCCCAGATACTTGAAGAGTCGCGACGCCTCCAAGAGAGACTCCCATGAGCGTGCGTGTGGCGTTCCAGGGCGAGCTGGGCGCGTACAGCGAAGCCGCAATTGCTCAGCAGTTCTCAGAGTACGAGCCGGTCCCCTGTCGCACCTTCCGTGACGTCGTAGACAGGGTGCTTGGCGGAGCAGCCGACTATGGGTGCCTGCCCATCGAGAACTCGACCACCGGTCCGATCCCTGAGCCCCAGAATCTTCTCAAAGAATTCGAGGCACAGCTTCAAATCGTCGCTGAAGTACATCTGCGGGTCTGTCATTGTCTGCTCGGCTTGCCAGGGAGTTCTCTAGAAGATATCCGAATAGTGTTCTCGCACCCCCAGGCGCTGGCGCAGTGCCGAGAGTTTTTGGACCAGCTTGGCGCAGAGGTGAGCCCCTTCTATGACACGGCGGGGGCGGCGAAATTTATCGCCGCGCAGGCCGACCCCACCCTGGCAGCGATTGCCAGTCGTCAGGCGGCTGCTCGCTATCATCTTGATATTGTGCGAGCAGCGATCGAGTCCAATCCACAGAACAGAACTCGGTTTATCGTGTTTCAGGCAATTCGCCCTCTTGACAAGTGAGAAGAGTCGTGCTATGATACCGGCTATCCCGCAAGTGAGGAGGCGAGGACAATGCTCCAGATGAGTCTAGATAGCTATGAAGCAAAGCTCTATCGCGGTGTTCTGTTCTTTATCGCCTCCTTCTTCTTTTGGGCCCCCCGGCCCTAATCACTAAAACCCTCAATCTCAGTCTGTTCCGTCGGATTCACAGAGAGCACAAAGCTATTGCCCCATCTTCCCGAGGAGGTTGGTTATGGTCGTCATTATGAAAGTGGGGGCCAGCGAGAAGCAGATAGCCTCTGCCAGTCAAGAATTAGAAAGGCTTGGGTTCAGGGTCCATCGCGTGGACGGGACCATGCGCACGATCTTAGGGGCCATCGGGGATAAGCGCGGCATTGACCCGACCAGGTTGGCCGTGCTCGATGGCGTCGAAGGCGTCGTCGAGATCACCAAGCCGTATAAGTTGGCCAGTCGGGAATTCAACCCCGAGGGCACGATCGTCCAGATCGGCGATGTTCAGATCGGCAGCTCGGAGTTGGCGATCATCGCCGGGCCGTGCTCCGTCGAGAGCGAAGAGCAGATCTATCACTGTGCACGGCTGGTCGCCCAGCATGGGGTGCGTCTTATGCGCGGGGGGGCGTTCAAACCTCGCACCAGCCCGTACTCTTTTCAGGGGCTGGGCGAAGTCGGCTTACAGATGATGCGAGCTGCCGCTGATCAGTATGGGCTCTTCATCGTGACGGAAGTTGTGGACACGCCACAAGTGGAGCTGGTCGCTCGCTACGCCGATGTCTTGCAGATCGGGGCGCGCAATATGCAAAACTTCGCCTTGCTCAAAGAAGTCGGACGCTGCGAAAAACCCGTCTTGCTCAAACGGGGGATCGCCGCGACGGTCGAAGAGTGGCTCATGGCCGCTGAATATATCTTAAACGGCGGCAATAAGCGCGTCATACTCTGTGAACGCGGGATTCGCACGTTCTCCGATCACTTGCGGTTCACGCTCGATATCGGGGCTGTCTCCGTGGTCAAGGAGCTTTCCCATCTGCCCGTGATCGTAGATCCAAGCCACGCCGCGGGGGTGCGCACGAAAGTCATCCCCTTGGCGTTGGCGGGGATCGCCGCCGGTGCTGACGGCCTGATCGTCGAGGTGCACCCTGACCCAGACAGAGCCCTCTGCGATGGCCCGCAGGCACTCCTCCCCGAGCAGTTCCGCACGTTGCTGGACGAGCTGAGCTTGGTCGCTCAGGCCGTCCGGCGTCGCCTGGTGCGTTACAATGAGAGTTATGCGAAGAGTTATTAAGCCAGCGCACAGCATCCAAGGCACCGTGCGCGTGCCGGGAGATAAATCTATCTCTCACCGAGCGCTCCTGCTGGGAGCACTGGCGCATGGGAAGATGAGCATTGAAAATCTCTCCCCTGCCCAGGACGTATACCACACGGCCCTCGCTCTGAGAGCCCTCGGCATCGCCATCGAGGCCATCCCTTCGGACCTACCCCCCTGGCCCCCTTCCCTGAAGGGAAGGAGGTCTCAGGCGAGGACCATACTCGTACACGGCGCCGAAGCGCTCTCCCCTCCCTCACACCCCCTCGATGCTGGCAACTCCGGGACGACGATGAGATTGCTCGCAGGGCTTCTGGCCGGACAGAGTCTCACGGCTACCATCACCGGCGACGCGAGCTTGCAGAAACGCCCAATGCAACGCGTTATAGACCCTCTGATTCAGATGGGCGCCACGATCGAGAGCAATCGGGGCTTCGCTCCGCTGACGATCACCGGGGGGAGACTGCGCGGCCTTGACTACACGCTCCCGGTGGCCAGCTCTCAAGTGAAGTCGGCCATTCTGCTTGCGGGCCTGCAAGCGCAGGGGACAACGACAGTGAGTGAGCCGCATCCCACGCGCGATCACACCGAACGTCTGTTGCGCTATCTCGACGTCCCTCTCGAAAAAGCAAACGGAACGGTGAGCGTCTCAGGAGAGAGAAGGCCGCAAGCGAAGCCCATTATAGTGCCAGGGGATATCTCGTCAGCAGCGTTCCTACTGGCCGCTGGGGTGGTGCTTCCTCATGCTCAGTTGAGGGTGCAGGGCGTGGGCATCAACCCGACCCGCACAGGAATTATAGAAGTGCTTCGCGAGATGGGTGCGCATATATCTGTCGAGAACGAGCGCGAGATCACCGGCGAGCCCTGGGGCGATCTGACCGTGCGATCTTCGGAGCTGCGTGCCGTGCAAATCGGCGGCGCCCTCATTCCGAAGCTGATTGACGAGCTGCCCATTTTAGCTATCTGCGCCACGCAGGCTCACGGGGTCACAGTTGTGCAAGACGCGCAAGAGCTTCGGGTGAAGGAGACCGATCGCATTCGCGCTGTCGCCGTCAATCTCAGAAGAATGGGCGCACAGCTCGAAGAGCGTCAAGACGGCTGGGTCATTCCCGGGCCACAACGCCTCTCTGGAGCTGTGCTGGAGAGCTTCGGTGACCATCGCATTGCGATGGCCTTCTCGATTGCCGGGTTGATCGCTCAAGGCGAGACGGTGATCGAAGGGGCCGAATGGGTAGATATCTCTTACCCAGGGTTCTATGACGATCTAGACAGAATTACCCAACTATGAACTACGCTCGCCTCATGAAGCTTGGCATCATCGGCGACCCCATCGGGCACTCGCTCTCCCCGGCGCTCCATCAATGGGTGCTGGAGCGCTTGGGCATTGAAGGCGAGTATCGGGCGTACCATGTTCGAGATGGCAAACTATTGGCTTTTCTTGAAATGAGTCGGCGATGCGAGTTGTCGGGATTCAACGTCACGATTCCACATAAGATAAGCATCATGCCATGGCTGGACAGCATAGACCAAGAAGCGTCTCTAATTGGCGCGGTGAACACGGTCAAGAACAGTCAAGGGTCTCTTGTCGGCTATAATACTGACGGCATTGGTTTCTTGCGTGCACTCCAAGCCCGGCGTTTCTCTCCCCAACAGAAGCGGGTGATCATTCTAGGGGCTGGTGGGGCAGCGCGGGCGGTGGCACACGCGCTGTTACGATCAGAGATCGCAACGCTCGTGATCTCCAATCGCACCACAAGCCGTGCCCAGAAACTCCTCGAAGAGCTTCAGCAACGCTATCCCCACACAGCGATCTCTGTCAGTATCCCACAAGCGCTGAGCCGCGAGCTGTGCACGGCTGATCTGATAGTGAACGCGACGCCGATGAGTACAGTCTCGCTGCCGGAGCGCCTGTCAGATAATGCGCTCGTTTACGACCTGGTCTACAATCCACCGCGGACAAGATTGCTCATCGAAGCCGAGCGACGCGGCGCACAAACCCTAAACGGATTGGACATGCTGATCTACCAAGCCATAGAGTCTCTGAAAATTTGGCTCGGCATCCCAGATTTGGAGGCTCGGATCCCGTATGATACTCTGAAGAGTTTTCTCGAAAACAGACTGAAGGAGCATCTATGAGTCACTTGCGCTACTTGACGGCAGGCGAGTCCCACGGGCGGGCGCTTGTCGGGATTTTAGAAGGGATGCCCGCTGGTCTGTCTGTGAACAGAGAGGAGATAGACGCGCAGTTGCAGCGCCGTCAGGGAGGCTACGGGCGTGGCAGCCGCATGCAGATCGAACAGGACCAGATCGAAGTGCTCGCGGGCATTCGCGCGGGGGTGACGTTGGGCAGCCCTATCGCTTTAGTGATTTGGAACCGCGACTGGGAGAACTGGGGCAAGCACATGGATCCGTGGAAAGCCCCACCGGAACGGTATCATCCCGTGACCGTCCCCCGGCCGGGCCACGCTGATCTTGCCGGAGCCTTAAAGTATCGCCACTCGGACATTCGCAACGTCTTAGAGAGAGCCAGCGCCCGCGAGACGGCCATGAGAGTCGCTCTGGGTTCTATCGCACGGCAGTTTTTGGAGTATTTTGGGATGAGGATCGCCAGTCATGTCGTGCAAATTCACGCTGTGAAAGCCAGCTGTGACATATCCACGCTCGATCTGGCCGAACTGACCGCCCGCGCGGATGCTTCCCCGGTGCGCTGCCTGGACGCTGAGGCCGAGAGAGAAATGATAGCGTGCATTGATCACGCGAAGGCTGCGGGCAACACCGTGGGGGGAGTCTTCGAGGTCATAGCGACCGGTGTGCCGGTGGGATTGGGTAGCTATGTACAGTGGGACCGAAAGCTCGATGGGCGCATTGCCCAAGCGATGGCCTCGCTGCCAGCGATGAAGGCCGTCGAGATCGGCTTAGGGGGTGAGAGCGCCGGACGGTGGGGCTCGGAGTGCCACGACGAGATTTATTATGACGAAGCGAAAGGGTACTATCGTAAGACCAACCGAGCCGGGGGCGTGGAGGGGGGAGTCACCAACGGGCAACCGTTGGTCGTGCGCGTGGCGATGAAGCCCCTCTCGACGCTGATGCGCCCGCTCGATTCCGTAGACATGCAGAGCAAAAAACCCGTGAAGGCTCACGTGGAGCGTTCGGATGTCTGTGCGGTGCCTGCGGCCTCGGTGATCGGCGAGGCCATCGTGGCGCTCGTCCTGGCCGATGCGTTTCTGGAAAAGTACGGGGGAGACTCGATAGCTGAGATCGCCGAGCGATATCGCCGCGAAACTTCTCGGCCTCCCAGTGAGTAGGTTATTCGCTCACATCCAGAAGACAAGAAAGGAGTGGCCATGAACAAGTGGATCTACGTGCAGACGCTCAGCGGGCTCAGCTTCGCCATGGTCTGTATCCCGTTCGGCTTGACGGTCTCCCAGCTCAAACTGTTCTTAGGGATTGATCCGCGCAGTCTGGTCACCCTGCAGTCGGGATTTCAGCCTCTGGCAGAGAACGAATCGCTCTACGAACACGTCTCCAATTACGACACGGTCTATATCGCTTCGTATCGTCGGCTAGGGTATTGACGCCCACTCCCTCTCGCCCCAAGCGGGGGCTTCCCTCACAGAAGCTCCCGCTCCCTCCCTTTGAGCACTCGCTGGATCGTCTGATGGGAGAACCCGCGACGCCGCAAAAACCCGACGAGCCGACGGAGGCGCGTCGGCTCATCCAGTGAGCGCAATCTTGATAAACGCTCGGCGACCAGCTCTCTCGCTACCGCTTCTTCGTCAAGCCCTGCGCGCGCGAGGGCTCTCTCGATGTGCTCAGGGGCGACGCCCTTGGCGCGGAGCTCGCGCTCTAGGGCCCGACGGCTCCTCGGACGACGTGCCAAGCGATCTTCGACCCACAACTGGGCAAACTTCGCATCGTCCAAGATCCCCGCGCGCGCTGCTTGCTCCAGCACGGACTCGATGATCTCGCGAGAAAACCCCTTCTGATGCAACCGAGTGAACGCTTCGTGCCGGCTGCGCGGACGGTGCTTGAAAAGTTTCAAAAAATACGCGCGGGCGCGCTCTTCTTCGGTCACAGCTTACTCCGGCAGCAACGTGGGTTGTTTGGTTTTGCTCTTGTCAAAGGGCAAGCCCACCTTCTGACGAATCGTCTGTTCTAATTGCTCAGCGACTTCCCTGTGCTCTTCAAGATATGCTGCGCTGTTGGAGAGCCCCTGCCCCAATTGCGTTGTGCCCCATGAGAACCACGAGCCGCTCTTCTTGATGATCCCTAGCTGCTCTCCGAGCTTCACCAGCTCCCGCGAGCGCGCGATCCCCTTGCCGTAGATAATATCGAACCGCGCTTCTTTGAAGGGCGGAGCTAATTTGTTCTTGACGACGCGCACGAGCGTCTCGCTGCCGATCTTCTCTTCGCCCTCTTCAATCGAGCCAATGCGCTTGATCTCCAGGCGCACCGAAGTATAGAATTTGAGGGCTAAGCCGCCGGTCGTGGTGGTCGTCGGCCCCCAGCCCGTCGCGGAGATCGTCTGGCGAATCTGATTGATAAAGACAACAGTGGTCTTCGATTGTGCGATAGAAGACGCAAGCTTTCTCATGGCTTGGCTCATCAAGCGCGCTTGCAGCCCCACTTGGGCATCGCCCATGGCGCCTTCAAGCTCGGCCTCCGGCACGAGCGCCGCTACCGAGTCGATCACGATCGCGTCGATCGCGCCGCTGCGCACTAGCTGATCGGTGATCTCTAACGCTTGCTCGCCGGAGTTGGGCTGGCTCAAGAGAATCTTATCTAAATCGACACCGATGGCGCGCGCGTACTGGGGGTCGAGGGCGTGTTCAGCATCAATAAACGCGACAGTACCCCCTAATTTTTGTGCTTCAGCGATGATATGCAACGCGAGCGTCGTCTTCCCGGAAGCTTCAGGGCCGAAGATTTCCACAATCCGTCCGCGGGGGACGCCGCCGATCCCCAGGGCGATATCGAGCGAGAGCGATCCGGTGGGGATCGTTTCGACCTCAAGATGTGGCTGCTCCCCCAGCCACATGATCGAGCCCTCGCCGTGTTTCTTCTTAATTTGAGCGAGGACGCTCTCCAAGACCTCGCGCTTGCCCATATCGTCCCAATTGTAGGGCGTGCGAGCATCTTGAGCAAGTCTCAAAAATAGAAGTGCAGTCCCAACCCTGACGTCACCCCGCCCCTCGTGCCCCCAAACCCAAAGATCCCGACCTCGCCGTTGAGCGCAACCCGCGGCGTCAGACGCATCTCCAGCCCCACAAGCCCCTGCAACGGGGTGTAGAGCATCAGCGCATCGTGTGGCGGCGCATACGCGAAGATGCCCATCCCAACGCCAATATAGAGATCAGCGATCTCAAGATTAATGATCTTCACAAACGCCCGCGGGGTGAAGCTCAACGCGCTGCCTACCACGAAGAAGTCTGCCTCAACCCCGTAAAAATCTGAAATCCAGATTCTCAAGCTCATTCCTGACGCCGGGAGCGCCTGCGGCGGCGTCATGGGAAACGTCAACTGCATCCCCGTGCCAAAACCGTACTGACTCGACAGATTCTCTAGAGCCATCGCTGAGAACGCGCTCAGCGCGAGCACAAGAACCCCTAGACTCCCGGCCTTGATGATGCTCCTCATCGTGTCATCACTCCTTCTCTATGCTCTGTTAGGGTTGCTCTATAGGCTTGGGCGTCCGCACGAAGTAATAATGCAACCCCAAGCTGACTGCCGGGGTGGCTCCGGCGCCATCAGGCCCGAAGAAGAACGCCTCACCAAACTCGAGATTGATCGCCAAGCTCGGCAGAATGCTCAGCTCCATGCCCCCCTTCACCGCGATATCCGCCACCCCGCCTACCCAATAGTCCCCAATGTGCAAGTTCGCCTCGAAGACCGTGTAGAAGTCAAAGATATCAGTGTCTGCTAGCTTCAACAGCACCTTGCCCGCGACGCACCCACTCGTAAAGCCTCCCATCGAGATCACAAAGCCGTTCAGCTCCAAGCCAAAGCCCTCCGTGAGCCAATAGCGAAAGCTCATGACACACGGCGCTTGCAGCCCGATCCCGACCGTGCGATGCTGCGATAAATCTTTTGAGGGCAGCTCCTGAGCCGCGACAGAAACAGCGTATACCCCTAGGATGATCCCCACCAACCAGGGCGCTCTTGTCATACTCTCACCTCGCTAGCCCACAGTACGTGATCCCTCTCAGAAGCGTCAATGGCGTGCGGGTGTTCGCGCCCAGACACCGGTCACCCTAGCAGAGGGCTGCCCTTTTGTGCTATAGTGAAGGCGCGTGAGAGGAATGCGATATCTTCTGTATAGCGTGCTCGCACTGGCTGTCGCGATGTCAGTCTGGGTGGGGCTGCGACGCATGGCCTGGGATGCAACATATCAGACCGTGGGGTTGGTTATCCCCGCTCAAGAAATAGCTAGCTCTCTCAGCGACACGGAGCTGCGCGACTCTCTGACAGAGATGCGCGCCCAGGGCGTCGTTGCCCTGAGCGTAGAGTTTTCAGATTTTCCAGATTGGAAGCTTAAAAGATCAGATCTCGGTGATCACATCTTCAGAGTGCTTCACGTCGCTCAGGCGGCCGGCCTAGAGATAGCCTTCGTCGTGGACACCGATCAGCAAGCGATACCGTCGTTGGCTCTGCGCCCTGATTTTGTGATGCTCGTCTCGGAGCGCAGCTCTGTCGTCCCCTCGTGGGTGATGACCGACTTTGGCGATGCGCTCGTGGGGATAGTCGAATTCAGCGAGCCATCGGAACTGATACGGCTCTATCAGTGGGGCTGGAGGAATTTTGTGCGCGTCCACGCAATCAAGTCTCGTGAGTTAGATCGCCTCGGTTTCGAAGGGGCAGTGACGCGGTGGGAGCGCGCTGTGCAAGAGCGCACTATCAGACTGCTGTGGGTCACCGAGCATAAGAGATTTTCTCAGTATCTTGCACGCCTCAGCCAGCGGCTCACACAGCTCGGTATGAATCTTGGGGAGCCATCGGCGCCGGCGCCGTTCGAGAATTCGTATCTGGTCTATTTTGTGATAGGGGCGGGCTTCGTCGGTTTCATCGTGCTCGTGTTTATGAGCTTCTCGCAGCTTGCGGGAGCCGCCCTGCTCTGTGGAGGAGGGATGGGCGCTGTGGCGCTTGTGGGGAGCTGGGATTTGGAGCTGGCGCGCCAGGGGCTCGCTTTGATGATCGCTGTAATAGTTCCGTGGCTGCTGCTCCTCTTGTGCACAGAGAAGCTTTCAGGGTGGAGATTGCTTCTTGCGGTTTCGCTCGGCTCAAGCTGCGCGGGGCTGGCCATCGCAGCGCTGTTGAGCGATCTTTCGTATTTTTTGAAGCTCACCGAATTTCGAGGTGTCAAGGTCGCGCTCGTCGCGCCGTCGGTGCTCCTCGTGCTCACGGAGCTCTGGCGCTGGCGAACACCCAACGAGCTCACGACTCAGCTGAGGCGCGGGGCATGGCTTGTCCCCATTGTCGGACTTGGTGCTCTCGCTTTCGTGCTGGAGCGCAGCGGCAACCTCCCTGCGATCCCCGTGGCCCGCTGGGAGGAGCTGCTTCGGGAGCGCCTCGAAGATTGGCTCATCGCGCGTCCGCGCTTCAAAGAGTTTCTCGTCGGGCATCCTGCGCTCGTGCTCTGGGAGAGCGATCGGAGTCTCTCTCAGCTTGGCGTGCTGGCTCTTGGCGCATTGGGGCAAGCCTCGATCATCAACACGTTTGTGCACCTGCACACGCCGGTAGCTCTCTCGCTCTGGCGCACCCTCAATGGGCTTGTGCTGGGGTTGTCCATTGGTCTCTTCTTGCGTTTTGTTCTCTTGGGAGTCAAACGATGGCGCCGACACTCGTAATCGCAGGCTATTACGGATTTGGCAACTGGGGCGACGAGACAGCTCTCGCTGTGCTGATCCGCCATCTGCGCCGAGCGCTCCCCCACGCGCAGTGCCTCGTGCTCTCTCATAACCCGGTGCAGACAGCTCAGCTGCACGGCACAGGGGCGATCAACCGTTGGAATCCCTTTGAGATTCGCCGCGCGTTCTCGCGCGCTTCTGGGTTCATCCTCGGCCCAGGGAGCTTGCTGCAAGATGCGACGAGCACCCGGTCTTTGCTCTATTATTTAAGTTTACTGCGCTGGGCACAGCGAGATAATGTACGCACGTATCTGATCGGCCAGGGGATCGGGCCGTTGCGCTCCGAGCGTTCGGAGCGCTGGGTGGCCACGGCGCTGCGCCAGGCGCGGCTCGTATTAGTGAGAGATCAAGCGAGTTATCAATGGGCCCTAGCGCACGGAGCCCAGGCTCTGCTTGGAGAGGACCTAGCGGTGCTCTATGATCTCTCGCCCGGCTCCTGCCCGATACGAGCCGGGGAGCAAAAGAAGGGGACGCTCGCGCTCTCGCTTCGCCCTGGCCTTGCGCCCACAAATATCGCGGTGCTCCGTCGCGCGCTGCGCACGCTCTCACAAGACTTTGAGCTTGTCTTCTTGCCGTTCCAGGCCGACCAAGACTCGCTTGTGCTGAGAGAACTTGCTCTGCCCATCACCAATGTCAAAGTAGACCGGCCCGACGATCTTCTGCGAGCGAGCCAGAGTGCAGACGTGGTGCTTGGGATGCGCTTGCACAGCGTGATCTTTGCACTGATGTGTGCCGTGCCGTTCTGCGCCCTCAGTTATGATCCCAAGATCGAAAGCTTCGCTCGGCGGGTTGAGCAAATCTCTGAATTCCCCCTACAATGGTGGAAGACTTCTGAAGCACTCGATGAGAAGACGCTTGTTCAGCACATAATAGAACTATACACCCAGAGGACTTGGTGTAAAGACCATCTGAGAGTTGTCAAGGGAATTTTGCAGTCTGTTGCGCACGAGGCCTTGGACAGAGCCGTGGCTTCGATCGCCTGTGATCTTGGAGAGAGATGAACGACCCGCGCCCGCACCAGCCAGTGATGGTCGCTGAAGTGCTCGAAGCTTTGGCGATACAACCCGACGGCGTTTATCTCGACGGCACGGTCGGCGGAGGCGGCCATGCCCGAGAGATCGCATCGCGCTTACAGAAGGGGCTTTTGATCGGACTGGATTGCGACCCGAACGCTTTAGAAGTCGCCCGCGCGCGACTCCAAGAATTTGCGAATCGTGTCAAGCTCGTCCACGCCAACTTCGCCCAGCTCGACAGAGTCCTAGACGAGCTGAACATTCGCTCGGTTGACGGCATTCTCTTCGATCTAGGGGTCTCGCTCACCCAGCTCGACACAGCCGAGCGCGGACTGAGTTTTCGCCTCGCAGGCCCGCTGGATATGCGCCTCGACCCAACCCAAGAGCTGACAGCAGCCGATCTTGTGAACTCCCTCGACGAGCGTGAGCTTATGAAGATCTTTCGGGATTATGGAGAAGAGCGCTGGGCCGCGCGCATCGCGAAGAATATCGTGCGCGAGCGCTGCGCTGCCCCCATCGAGACGACGTCGGATTTAGTCAGCATTATTGAGCGCAGCATCCCCGCGGCGGTGCGCCGCAAAAGTCGAATTCATCCCGCGACGCGCGTCTTCCAAGCCCTGCGCATCGCGGTCAACAACGAGCTGGAAAATCTCCAAAGAGCCCTCACGGGAGGGTTTGAGCGTCTCGCTCCCGGCGGGCGCTTCGTGGTGATCTCGTTTCACTCGCTCGAAGATCGCATAGTGAAAAGATTCTTCCGAGCGCAGCTCACAGCGGGCCGAGCCGAGCAGATATGGGGGCCGATCCGCCCGTCACCCGACGAGTGCGCGCAGAACCCCCGGGCACGCAGTGCCAAGCTCCGCGCCGCGAGCAAAGCCCCAGGCGCTTGACAAACCCGCTGAGAGCAAGCAAAATAAAACACGGGAGGGTTGAGCACACCTGCTCCTCCTCCCGGTGAGAGGTCCGATGAGAGCACAACTGATCGAGTTCCAGACAGGGAAGGGTCTGCCCAAGGAGGCGTTCGAGCAGATCGCTCCGATGGTGAGCGGAGGGCAACTGGTCGTCTTCCCCACCGAGATCTCTTACGTCGTCGGGGGCGATGCGTTCAACCAACAGCTCGTGAATCTCGCCCGCACCCTGCGTCAAGATGCCCAGAGCCCGCTAGCGCTCTATATCAGCAGTATTACAGAATTTCGGCTCTACGCCGTGCCGGTCTTGCCGCGGCTGCGTCGGGCGCTGGAACGCTGTCTGCCCGGCCCCTATGGGGTGATCGTGCGGGCGACGGCCGCCGCACCACGGGCGTGTGTCAGCAGCGCCGGCACGATAGAGATCCACATGCCCGCGAGCCAATCCTATCAGATGTTCTACGAGGCGAGCGGGCGGCCTCTCGTTGGGGTCACACTAGACGCAGTGCGCCGCGAAGATGTCTTAGAAAGATTTGGCGAGCAAGCCGATCTCATCGTGCTCACCAACGAGCCGATGAGCCCGCAAAACTACGCGCTGCTCGACTTCACCCAAGACCCGCCCCAGGCTGTGCAGGGGGAATCGCCCAAGTGGTTAAGAATCTGAGCGCTCGTTAGGGGAGATATCGTGAAAGCCAAGATCGGGCTGGAGCCGCGCAACTTCTGGTGCGTGCTGGGGGTCAATATCTTTGAGAGTTTGCGCCCAGAAGAGATGCGCGAGCTGAGCCGCTATGCGAAGACCCGTACATACAAACGCGGCGAAGTGATCTATCTCCCAGGAGATCCTAACACGACCGTCTATTTTCTCAAAAAGGGCCGGGTGAAGCTGGTCTATCTCGACGAGCGCGGGCGCAAGCTCACTGTAGCCATTTGCCGTCCTGGACAACCCTTCGGCGAGCTTGTGCTCGGTGACCGTCACGAACCGTATCGCTTCATCGCCCAAGCCCTCGAAGACTGTGAATTGTGTCTGATCCCCAAAGACGACTTAGTGCGTTTTGCGCAAGAGCGACCCCAGCTAGCACTGCGGTTGACCAAGTGGGTCGGCGATCAGCTCCGTGAGCTGCAGATAAAGCTCGAAGACCTGCTCTTCAAGGACGTGCCGACGCGCTTGGCTCGGCTCTTGGAGCGCCTGGCCCGTGAAGAGGGGCAGCAGACGCCCGAGGGGATCGAGATCGCGCTGAAGCTCACCCATCAAGAGATCGCGGAGCTGATCGGCAGCACGCGCGAGACGACTACCTTGCTGCTCAACCAGCTCCGCCGAGCGGGGGTTCTCCAGCGACGGCGCGGACGGCTGATGATCACCGACCTTCAGAGATTGCGCACGCTCACAGCCCAGCTCCACTCCTAGCCCAGGCGATCAGCTCTTCGAGCTTCTTTCGCGCCAGTGCGGGCAGTTCTGCTTGGGGGGGAGCTAAGCCCGGCCCATCGAGCGCACGCCCCACGATGATCGCCCCGACCATGCCGATACTCTCGTGCGGACGACAGAAATAGTTATAGACCCCTTCTGTGTCAAAAGTCCAAGAAAACGTCGCGCCCTTTTCTGTAAGCAGCTCAGAATCCCACGGCTCAGCGCCTAGGGGAATCCGGCTCTGATACGCGCTGTGATTGGTAGGGTGATAGGCCGTCACGGTATGGCCGCCTGACTGCACAATCCACGTGACGGTCTCACCCCGACGGATCCTGAGCCGATCGGGGACGAAGACGAACTCCCCCTTGGGCCCGCCAATCTGAATCACCCGCTGTGCAGAGAGCTTCTCGTGCTTGCAGCTCGTCAGCAAGCCCCCTACAGCTCCGGCCACAGCCACGGTGCCGAGCGCGCTCAACACCCTCGGTGCGAGCAAATCTGTAAGCGGGCTTACAGCATTTGCTCAAGAGTGCTGCCAAGCTGTAAGATCGCGCTTGGGAGGTGAGCGATGATGGCATGGATTCGCGTGATTGACGAGGCAGAAGCTCAAGGGAAGCTCAAAGAATGCTACGACGAGATCAAGAAAGCCCGCGGCAAGGTCGCCAATATTATGAAAGTGCACAGCCTTCATCCTGAAGCGATGCTGGCCCATCTGAATCTCTATAAGACGATTATGTTCGGGCCGTCAGGACTCTCTCGGCGCCAGCGTGAGCTGTTGGCGACCGTCGTCTCGGCGCTCAATCGGTGTGCGTACTGCGTGCGCCATCACGCCGAAGCTCTGCGGGCTTATATCAAAGACGAGTCTTTCGTTGAGCAAGTGCAGCGGGATTACACCCAAGTATCGTTAGACGCCAAAGACCGCGCGATGCTCGACTACGCCCAGAAGCTGACGCGCAGCCCTGCCCAGGTCACTCGTGAAGATACTGAGCAGTTGCGACACGCGGGCTTCCGCGATGAGGAGATCCTCTCGATCGCTCTTATTGTGAGCTATTTTAACTTTGTCAACCGTGTGGCGTTGGGCCTGGGTGTCGAGTTCAGTGAAGCAGAAGCGCACGGCTATCGTTACTGAAGCAGTCCCCAGCGATTGATGCGCGGTCGTTCCGTGTCCCCAAAATGGCAGGTCTCAAAGAGTTCATAGACCTGCGATGGCACCCCTTCTATGACGTTGAGGCCCAGCTCTCGAGCCGACTCCAACGAGATGGGAGTGTCGTGGGTGATATAGCCGCCCGTGATGAACTCGGCCAATCGCTCCACCTGTTTTTCTTCCAATTTGCCTTGCAGCAGCCACCGGATGAATGATTGCATCTCTTGGAGGGCTTGGCGTGCGATGTCGGCTAAGATCACCGTATCGTCGGCCACAGTTTCTACGGGCTTGCGTTCGAGCAGAGTGACCAGTGCGTTGGCTGGTCGCCCGTTAATTTGGGGATCGAGCGGCCCTAAGACGCTGTAGCTTTCCATCAGAATTTCATCAGCAGCCAGAGCAATCAACGTGCCGCCGCTCATAGCATAAAGGGGCACGATCGCCGTCACTTTCGCGGGATGTCGCTTCAAGGCCATCGCGATCATTTCGGCAGCCAGTATCAACCCGCCCGGCGTGTGAATGATAATATCAATGGGCTGCTCTGGAGAGGTCTTACGAATCTGCATGAGCACGTGTTCACTATCTTCGATGGTGAGGCTATCTTCCTCGCCGTCTTGGAGCCAAGGCTCGCGGCGATGGATGAGCGTGATGACTTTGCTGCGGCGTTCGCGCTCCATCTGGGAAATTATCTTCATCCGTTCGGCCATCGTTCGTTCTCGAAGTTGCTCTCGTTCTTTCTGAGCTCGGTCTTTCATAGGACCTCCTTACTGGCTAGAGGAAAGGGGGAGGGCGACTCTAGGATCGGTCGAGTCGCCCTCCATGGGCGGGGGACCTGCTGGTCTGTCACCTCAACTGCTAGGGGAAAATCCATGCTCGTGGAGGCAGACGGGAACATGGCAAAACCCTGCTGATGACCAACCAACAGGTGGGAGCGGGATGATCTCTCAACTCGTCTGTAATACCTGGGCATACCTAGGAGCATAGATCGCCCCGACGACAGCCCCATAGATCAGATGCCCCATCAAACTGCCCATGACGAGCATGATCGTGTTCGGAGCATTGATGGTGAAAAAGCCCATACCCATCATAGGCATCACCATGATTTGCGCGAGCAAGAACGGCGCTACGCCGTAGAGCATGCCGCGCAGCCAAGATGGCCCGGGCAGGAGATTCACAAAGAACAGGGCATAGATCAGAGCTAAGATCGTCCCGATCATAAAATGAGCGAGCCAACCGACAGCAAGCGAAGTGTGCATGAATCCGCTGAGCATCTTGGGGACATCCATTTCAATCCCCATCATTGGGCCAGCTATCATGGCGACTATCGTCATGACTGCCGTCCCGGCTACTCCAGCGAGAACCGCTCTTCCCCAGTTGATGTGTTTCATTGTTTTTCTCTCCCTTCCGTTTCAAAGCGTGATCAGAGTGTAGCCCTGTTGCACTAATTGAGCGGTGCTTGGGTGCCCGCCGTACTCGTTGCGGAATTTGATGCCCGCTTTACTTATCTCTCCGTCTACTTTAAAAGCCCTGGCGCAGTACTCGCAGGCGCCGCCGATGAGCCCTTTAGCCTTTACTTCCTCGTACAATTTGTGATATTTATGCTCCGGGTTCTCGAACTCTTTGATCCACGTCGTGCCAGCGCCATCGAAAATGAGTTGCACTTCGTGCCCGGCCTCCTTGAGGTCCTTGGCGTAGAGTAACCCGTGCACGGCCCGACCCATATCTGCCGGTTGGGCATGTAAGATCACAGCAAATTTTGCCATAGTTTCTCACTCCTTGCTGCAAGATTGTCGTGAGTATACCCGAGTCAGAAGCCCCTGTCTGTAAGGGGGCTTACGTCACCTCAGAGTTGGCCCCAGTGTGAGGCTACCACCGAGAGGCCGCCAATGCGATAGAGATAATGATATGCAGCAAGTTTTTTCAAGAGACGCGCTGCCCACCCTCGGAAGTAATAGCGATTCTGAATGACTCCAAAAGCGTCTTTCTTCCCTAATGAGACAAATGTCCCTATGATTTCTGGGTGACAGCCGTGGGGAGGTTGGCCCTGTAAGAGACGCCGAAGGTTGTTGGCTGTCGTTTCTCCTTGGAGAACCGCGACCTGAGCTGTCGGCGGCAACGGTTGCCCTCGGGGGTCTAAAGCGAGCGAGGCATCTCCGATGATATAGACATTGGGAAAATCACGGGCACGCATAGCGGAATCAATGATCGCCCGCCCCTGACGATTGACCGCAAACCCGCTCGCTTCTACCAAATGATGTCCTCGGATGCCACCAGTCCAGATAAAGGTCCCCGTCTCCAGACGCTGTCCGTCGTCAAGTTGGACACAGCGGCTCTCTACAGCGCTGATGCGTCGTCCCGTGATCAGACGAACTCCTTTCTCTTGCAAAATGGCTGTGGCATACTGTACCACACGCTCTTCGCAGGCAGCCAAGATCGTTGGAGCCCCTTCGATCAGGGTAATCTTGATGTGATCAGGCTTGAGATGGAAGCCGCGGGCCCATTGAGCACGCATATCGGCCAACTCTCCGGCCAGTTCAACCCCTGTGAAGGCCCCACCGCCGATGACAATATGCGTGCGCCACGGCTCTTGAGGGTTCTGGGTGTAGGCGATCAACTGGCGCTCGATGTGGTTTTTGATGAGCCGCGCTTCGGTGAGGTCTTTCAGCGTCAGCGCGTGCTCTGCGACTCCAGGGATGCCGTAGAACTGAGGCTCAAAGCCCAGGGCGACCACCAGATAATCGTACTCCAACTCGCGTGCTTCCCCGGCGACTGCGACGTGGACACACTGGCGCTTGGGATCGATCTTGCGTACTTCCCCTTCTATAAGCGAGATGCGCGGGCCCAGCAGCGTGGGGAGATCGATGGCTATCTCACGGTAATTGCTCGTCTCTACGGCGGACTGGTGAAGCAACGTCGTGAGATAGTGATAGCGATTGCGGTTGACTACAGTCACTTGGGCAGAGCGTCCGGCAATCTCTTTCAGGTTCACCGCCGTGGTCACGCCGGCATAGCCGGCTCCAAGAATGACGATATGGGGATAGATGCCAGGATTTCTCGCTGCCCACCGACGGAACCGTGCGCTCAGGCGTTCCAGCTCGGTTTGGATCTCTTGGAGTTGCACCGTCTGGGCGACGTCAGTGGTCGTTACCATCTCTTCGATATTCGGCATAGCAGTTCTGTCCTCAGGTTTGCGACTCATGTGTTCACAATAGCAAAGCCTCGCACTCGATGCTGTAAGCCGCCTTACAGACAGATCGTGTTCTCTTGGGTTTAATAGAGCCGTGTACATTCTTTTACCGAAAGGTGAGGTGAACGGAGTGAACTATCGCACACGATTTCCATTTGTAGTCCTGGTGACTCTCATGATAGTTGCCATGGCAGGGGGCTTCACTTTTGTCGCTCGTTTTTCAGAAGCCCAGATGGCGTCAGCCGGCTTGTCTGAATCTCAGCGCCATTGGGTTTTGAAAGCTGATAGGCCCATCGTCATAGGCGGCTATGGGGATAACTTCGACTACACGGGTAAGACCGTACGCCCGCTGCGCGGCTATGCCACCCTCGATATTGACGTCGAGAGACATACAGGTACATTAGAGGCTACATTGCATACAACGCCCTCCAGCGGCCCCTTGCTGTTGAATCGCAAGGAAGTCACAACCAGCGAGGGCACGCCCTCAGTACAAGAAGAGCTTCTCGAAGGTGAGATCAAACTTGTCTTTCATATTGATGCTCAGACGCGCTTGGTGGAGAACGTGTGGCTTCACGGCGACACGGGGATAGAGGCGCCCGTCTTGCCCGATGTCTTCAATTGGCTTGCGGGGTGGCCAATGGCCGATCTCTACGTTAACGGTGAGCTACGCTATCAAGGGCTGGGCGGGCACTTTATGTTCGCTGAGCAGTTGCGGCGCGAAGACGGCACAATCCGCCGCTGGGATGGGCTCTACTCGATGGACACGCCTGATAAGAGCCATTACACGATCCCCGGCCAGTGGGAACTGCACCTGATGGTGATGTCCATGGATGAGCCCGACCCCCAAAACTTCCCACCGTTCGCGCGAGTCCTGCACGTCAACTTTGAGAATATCTTCGTCGTGCGGGCGCCGTCGGGCACGCTCGTCAATTTCGCTCGATAAATCTCTCAAAGGAGGTTTTTGACCGATGAAACAACGCATCACGCGACGACGCTTTCTGAAGCTAATGGGTCTGGCTGCCGTAGCAGGGGCTGCAGCGCATCTGTGGCACGGAGGACAAACCGTCGCTCAGAATGGCAAGACTTTTGCCGTTGGGCTGCGTGTCAAGAATGGGGCGTTTGTCTTCGATCCGGTCGCCTTGCGTCTCGCCCCAGGCGATACGATCACCTGGTTCCAGATAGTGGACTTACACAGTACGACAGCCTATCACCCGTCGAATAGAAAGGAGCTGCGCATCCCGGAGAGAGCGAAACCATGGGATTCGGGCATTTTAGGCACATCAGGTCGCGGGCTCACGTTCTCGCAGAAGTTCGACACGGAAGGCGTCTATGACTATTTTTGCATCCCTCATGAAGTCTTGGGGATGGTCGGGCGCTTTCTCGTCGGCAAGCCCGACGCCGGCGGCCCGGCGAGCAAACCCCTCAGCCAGGGCATTCCCCCCGCAGGCCAGAGAGTTCTTCCGCCGATAGAAGCTCTCACGGGTCCTGGGGGCACGCTCTTCACCGCCCAAGC